>OMXT01000086.1 GCA_900315125.1 uncultured Eubacteriales bacterium | reverse complement strand
TGATGCTGGCGGACATAGAATTCAGCCTTGGCTTTGTAATTCTTCAGCTCATCGTTTTCCAGTTCCGATTCTTTCCACTCCATCGAAAGGATCTCGTCGTCAAAATTCGTATCATACCTTACCTGCTTGCGTGGTATATACTTCATCAGGTCTCGGAGGCTTTCCCGGATATGCTCAAACTCGTTAATACCCGCAGTCTCCAGATAATCCGTATGAAGCATATGATCGATCAGCTCCGACTGCGCCATGATTTCCGGTATATTCGCCACACTGGCGATACCCTGAACTTTCTTCAGAAGATCATGCCGCGCCCGAGTATACTTCTTCCCCGCCAGATATGCAAGCTCGATTCCGTACATCAGGGCGTCAAAGCGGAGAGCCGATGCGTCATCGTCCTCCGGTTCGATCAGCGGTGCCAGTTCTTCCCGAACGGTCAGCGTATCCTCATAGGTCAGGGGATCATAATTCTTCTCTGAGGCATACAGATCCACATATTTCAGGTGCTGGCGAACAGCGAAGTTCTCCCTGTTCAGTTCCCGCACCTTTCCGGACATATGGCTGACCAGCCCTTCCCTGTACGCTTTCAGCCTCTCGTCCTGCTGGTACTGAAGATCCTGCAGCTTATAACAGATCTGAAACTCCAGATTAAATATCGCCCCCTGCAGCGCGATCATATTGGCTGACGGTTTACCTTTGTTCATGCGGAAGAACTCGAAATTACCGCAGAAGTCAAAGATATAGAACTTCGACTTATCCTCGCCGTCCATGAGCCCCGGACAGAGCCTGGTGCCCCGGCCGATCATCTGCCAGAACTTGGCCTTGCTCAGGACTTTCTTGAAAAATACCAGGTTCAAAATCTCCGGCACATCGATCCCCGTGTCCAGCATATCCACCGATATGGCGATCTGCGGAAGTTTCTGCGGATCCGAAAACTCATCGATTGCGCTCTGGGCGTATGTCATGTAGTTATCAATGACTCTGGCGAATCCCGGCAGATGGGGATACTCTTTATTAAACACGTCCAGAATCTTCTCTGCATGGCTGTGGTTCCGAGCGAAGATAATCGTCTTTCCGATCCGGGCGCCGTAATCCACCTTCAGCCCGTTCTCCATCAGAATGTGCAGGACTTCCCGGATCGTATCCTCATTGAATATCCATTCATTCAGCGCCGAGGAGTCAATACTCTCCGGCAGTTCGCCGTTCTCATCCTCAAATGTCTCTTCATAAGCCTGTTTATCCTCTTCTGAAAGGTTGTCATAGATGATCCCCTGCTCAATGAATTTCAGCCGCGTCTCAACGGACATGAAGTCTACCAGGTATCCGTCCTTCACCGCCTGCGCCAGGTCATAGCCATAGGTCGGTATCCCGTTTTCCAACTCAAAGATCTCATAGGTATTCTTATCGATCTCGTCCTTCGGTGTCGCAGTCAGTCCCACCAGCGGCGCGTCGAAATAGTTAAAGATATCCCGGTATTTATTGTAGATGGACCGGTGCGCCTCATCACAGATGATCAAGTCGAAATGACCGCAGGTGAATAATTTCCCCTCATCATCTTCTACCGTGTCAATGCAGTTCATCATGGTCTGATAGGTGGAGAAAACGCAATGGGCAGAATAATTATCCTTCTCCTCCACCAGATTCGTAACGGAGAGATCCGGCAGGAGATTGACGAAACTGCGCTTGGCCTGAGTAACGAGAGAATTGCGGTCCGCCAGGAACAGAATATCCCGGATCCATCCCTGCTCCTGCAGGACCTTGACCAGCGCAATCACCGTCCGGGTCTTGCCGGAACCGGTTGCCATGACCAGAAGCGCCTTCCGGCGGTTCTTCTTTCCAAAGCTGTCGCACACTGCCTTGATCGCCGCTTCCTGGTAATAGCGTCCCGCGATGTCCTTATCCACCAGAACAAAGTCCAGGCTGGACCGCATGGACTGCAGGTTGAACAGCTTCTCCAGATCCCGCTTGGAATAAATCGCGGCGCACCTGCGCTCCGGGTAGAGATTGTCCGTGATCCTGGTGTCAAACCCGTTAGTGAGGAAAATAACCGGCCTCCGCCCGTATTTCTTTTCCAAAAGATCCGCGTAGAGCTTCGCCTGCTGCCGGCCCTTGGAGACGTCTACACAGGTTCTCTTGGCTTCGATCACTGCCAGCGCCCTGCCGTCATCACCATAAAGAACATAGTCCGCATAGCCAACCCCCGCCTGGTTCGGCATGCCCTCCAGTTCCACCTCATTCAGCCAGTTCTTCCCTTCGATCCAGCCCGCATCCTGCAGCATAGAGTCGATATATATCTTCCGCGTTTTATATTCAGATATATCAAGGGGTTTGGGAACATAGGTCTGCTGCTGCTCTTCCCTCCGGGCAGTCATCTGCTCCTTCAGAGCAGCATTTTCTTCCATCAGTTCGGACAGCCGGACATCCGCCTGAGCAGATTCCGCCGTATATTTCGCCCTCTGAGCATCCGCTTCCGCCTTCTGCCGCTGTGCTTCTGCCTCTGCTCTGGCTCTGGCGCTTTCCGCCTGCCTCGCCCGTTCTTCCGCCCTGCGCAGGTCGGAACCTACGAGGGACGAATCAAAGGTGCGCTCCTCATAATGATCTGCATAGCAGTAGGCAACAAAGTCCATGAATATGAACAGATTCTCAAGACAAAGCATTGCCTGGTCTCTGGTCACCTCCCTGCCCGTATGTGCCGCATTATTTCCTATCTTGCGGATAAAGTCCAGCCGGAACCAGAGGTTATTATCTATGATATCCCGGAAATCTTCCGTATTCATCAGACTGACCAGCCTGTCGTCCCAGGGCATAGAAAGAGATCCGTCAACGGAATACATCCATTTGATTGCGAATTCCATCGCCCTGCGGCAGTTGATCACCGACGCCGAAACATCAATGGGCAGGATCTTCTCCGCCGCTGCCGCTGCATCAGCAAAACTCTTAAATTTTGGTTCCGTTTGCAGGAAGTCGAAATTCGTCATTTGCTTCACTCCCCTTTGTTACTGAAAATACACTGTTTTTATTCTTCAAATTTTGATTTGTCAACTTGTGCTGCAAATGCTACAAACTTTTTTTGCCTTTCCATAGGCGGAAGTAAAATCAATGTTTTTTTGATTTC
>OMXT01000027.1 GCA_900315125.1 uncultured Eubacteriales bacterium | reverse complement strand
TATTTTTCTAATTTACACCATTATACAGGCATAACCGAAAGATTCCGGCAAATAGAGATACGTATGCTCTCTCTGCCCGAGAAGAGCCGTTACTCTGCCCATTTCAGCACCGAAAGCTGCGCCGTCCGCTATGATCAGAACCTCTTCATCGGTCGTTTGTTTCAATACCGCATGAATGTTGGATTTGCCCCGGGCGCTAATTACCTGTTCATAGTTATGCTCTGGCAAATCACGAAAAAATTCATATCCGGAATTCGAATCTTCCACAATAATCGTTCTGGGAATGACAGGCACATTTGCGCTGAGTTCTTTGCCATAAATGCGATAGAGTTCGTTGTAAACCGGCTTCAGCGCGCCATATTTACCTGACATTCGTATTCCATAGATTTCTTCAACGCTGTAGGGTAAATTAGGGAGACCTTCTCTTGTTACAATCACATAATAATTATCCGAAGACGATACTGCGGCAGAAAAGTCATTACTCTGCACGAAGGAATTCCCCTCATCTATAAAAACAATGCTGTCCCGATATGCTCCGAGCAGTACTTTCCAGTCTCTTCCGCCTAGCGTTACGCAAGTTTTGTCACACAATACCTCAACACCACTGGCGCTGCCTCTCTCGTAATGCTCCCGTATCATTTCCACCAGCGTTGTTTTACCAGTTGCGCTGTCACCTTGGAGTATTGTAATATTTCGCCTGATCTTAAAATCGAATTTCACAGAGGAGTTCTGCACGATAATTCTATGTTCCCCTTTCATCCGATCACCTCACATAATCTGATGCGATGAGCACCAATTCCCTGCTGTTGCGGACGATGATATCCGTGTTAATGACATGAATTACAAAATCACCCGATCCGAAATCCATGATGTGGCGCAGATTGACCGTTATATCCTTGTTCTCACCAATTCGGAGCAACCATGGTGCACAGTTATCGCCGCACGCAGATGCATTAAATACCATTGATGGCAGCTGGTTGATCAGGATCAGCGTCTTGACTCCTCCAGATAGATCTCTGGGCGATATCCCGCCAAAAACCGGACTATCTATAACATGCGGACCGATAACTTCTGAATGATCCACATCCCTTATCATCTCCTTAGACAGGGGATCTGTAATCCAGGAATCCTTCAGCTGGTTCTTAAAATATGTTGCCGGATCATAAATAGCCTCCGGCATATCTCCGAAATATATACTTAGCATATAATTATTTCCTTTATATGATTCTGACTGAGTAAGCCCCATGTTTCTTACTATTTCTATCATAGTAAGAACCCTAGAGCGCCGCAAGCATTTTTTCCTTTTTTGATTTCTGCAGCTTATATTCCCCTTAGTCCGGTCATCAGGCAATATTGCGGATACTTTATCAGGCTGATATAATAATCTTACGTAATGCCACAAACGTAACGATTAAAGGAGCATCAGCCATCATGATCATAAAGAAAAAAGAACAGTTCCTCCGTTTTCTGGAACGGGCGCAGCAGGGCAGTCTGCTCGCGGTAGACACAGAGTTCATCAGTGAGAAGAGCTACTGGCCCCGTCTCTGTCTGCTGCAGCTTGGGACAGAGGACGAGTTCGTCTGTGTGGATCCCTTCCAGGTCACAGATCTCAGTCCGCTCCGGAGCATCATGACCAACCCGGGCATCATTAAGATATTCCATGCCTGCGGGGAGGACATGATCATCCTTCAGCATATCCTTGGCGTAACGCCGGCGCCTGTCTTTGATACGCAGGTTGCCGCCACTCTGCTGGGCTATTCCAACCAGACAGGCTACGGGAGCCTGGTCAAGGGAGAATGCGGCGTCACCCTCCGCAAGGCGGATTCCTTTACTGACTGGTCGATCCGCCCCCTGACCGATTCCCAGATCGACTATGCGCTGGATGATGTACGCTATCTGCCCAGGATCTATCACCAGATGATCCATAACCTGGAGAAACGGGGGCGGCTGGACTGGATCACACCGGACATGGAGGATCTATCCCGGCCGCAGCGCTATTACCGGGATCCTCAGACGCAGTACCTTCGGCTGAAGCGCCGGAACTCCCTGTCGCCCCGGCAGCTCTGCATTGCCCGGAGCCTTGCCGCATGGCGGGAGGAATTCGCCCAGAAGCGGGATCTGCCCCGCCGGTGGGTCCTTACGGATGACCAGATCATAGATATGTGCAAGCGCCGGCCGGCTAAAACAGAAGAGCTGTTCGCCGTGCGGGGCGCATCCAAGGGCGTGGTGCAGCGCAACGCAAACACCATTCTGCAGCTGATCACAGACGCCTGGAACGAGCCGAAGGAGAACTGGCCCGAGATCCAGCATCACGAGCATCACGAGGATTTCTCTCCCCAGCTCGCCATGATGAACGCCCTGGTTCAGCTGCGGTCCCAGGAAAATGATATCGCAAGTTCCACTCTGGCATCACGAAAGGACATGGAGCTTCTCACTGCTGCCCTCTGCAGCCGGGAAGCAGTAAATTCCTCCGCTGCTGCAGATCCTGATCAGTTCCCTGACTGCGGTGTTCTGAAGGGCTGGCGAAGAAAGATCGTCGGAAATGACCTGCTGGCTCTGCTCCGGGGTGAGCTCTGCCTGTCCATAGAGAATGGCAGGATGAATGTTTCGGGGAAGGAGCAGTGACATGAACAAAGGCTTTGTCCACATTTATACAGGAAACGGCAAGGGGAAAACCACCGCCGCCCTGGGACTGGCTGTGCGGGCCGCCGGCGCCGGGATGCATGTCTATATCGGACAGTTTATAAAAAGCATGGAGTACCACGAGATCCCCATGCTCCGGGACCGCTTCCCGGAAATCACCGTAGACCTTTACGGTATAGAAGGCTGCATCATCGGCCGGGATCCCGACGGCCTGGACCGGAAATCCGCACTGTCAGGTCTGGAAAAGGCTGAAAATGCCATCTCATCGTCTAAATACGATCTTATAATTCTCGATGAGATGACCATCGCTCTTTACTTTTGCCTGATCAGCAGAGACCAGGTGCTTCATCTGCTGGACCTCCGGCAGGAGAAGAGCCCCGGCACAGAACTGGTCATCACCGGACGCTATGCTCCGGATTACCTGCTGGAGCGGGCGGACCTGATCACGGAGATGAAAGACGTCCGCCATTACTACGAGACCCAGGGGATCGAAGCCCGGGACGGCATAGAGCGGTAGAATACGTTGAGCATCAGATCGAAACAAAATAACAGCGCCATCGCTGCCTCAGAGGGCATCGTCGGCGCCGCTTTTAAATAGCTCGTTTTATCTTGTCAGGACCCACCGGATCCCCTTCGCGAGCCGCAGGTCCGGCTCGCGGAAATGGTTGCCTGGATTCTTTTCGAATGTTACAGGGATCCCTCTGGATTTCAGGATCTCTTTCACCTCCTGCGTCCGGCTTTCCGACTGAGACATGAGGGGATGATTCGTCTTCGATTCCTTGCCCCCAAGTGACAGGTACACGCAGTCGGGTCTGCGTGGAAATTCCGTTTCTTTCATTTTCTCCACAAAGCCCGGATACCACAGGGATCCGGACCCGGATACAAACCTCTGGAACGCATCGCACCGGCACAGCGTATACATGGCGAAGAGACCCGCCATGGAGTAGCCTGCCAGACAGTGGTATGACGGCCGGATACCCTTGCTGCCCAGTGCAGAGATCACCTCCGGCATGATATGATCCACGAGAATATCCATATAGGCGTCTGCTCCCCCGCGGAAATCCGGCTGCCCCTTAAATACCGCTTCCGCTGGCCAGGGCGAAAGTTCCTGGTCGAAGTCCAGCCCGCCTATGGTGACCAGCACGTGATCCGGCGCATTCAGCTCTTCCAGCCGGTTCCACACGTCTTCGCCATTTCCCTGAAATACGTTTTCCCACACAAAGGGCAGACCGGCATTCGTCTCCGATATCTCCTCCGGAAACCGGATGGTGATCCGGTGATTCCACAGGGTCATTTCCTCCAGCCTGGACTTTGTCATCTTCTCATATCCTCCATGAGTTCCAACATTTCCTCCCGCAGGGCCGCTTCCTTTGGATCGTCGTCAAACTCCCGGCACTTCCTGTAGATTTCGTCCATTGTCTCCCGGGCCAGGGCGCGGCGGGCGAACTGGTAGACCACCATGTTTTCCTTATTGGTATGACGAGCCAGAAGATCTGCCCAGCCGCATGCGTGGGTCAGGATCTCCAGACGGTCCATATCTTCACCGCTCTCCAGATAATTATTCAGCGCTGTCTCCAGCTCCGCAATGTGATACCGGCCGAAGTCATGATCCACCATCATGCCCGTATTGATCAGCGGCTCCACCACGAGCCCCAGTTCTTCCGTCATCGTCGGAAACAGAATTTTCTCTTCTTT
Source organism: uncultured Eubacteriales bacterium (assembly GCA_900315125.1). Taxonomy (GTDB): domain Bacteria; phylum Bacillota; class Clostridia; order Peptostreptococcales; family Anaerovoracaceae; genus Aminicella. The sequence goes on along the minus strand of OMXT01000027.1, from coordinate 4,317 downwards.
CCCATGATGGAGATGGTCCGCATAATCCCGGGCAAACCGGATGAAATTACGGAGAAACGCCTCATCCACATCCTCCCCGTGCATAATATCCAGGCAGCGTTCCCTCACCATGTCTCCCATTTCGTTGATTTTCTCATGCTCCTTCAGCATGCTGTCCACAGCGTCCCCCTGCTGGTCCAGGTTCGGCTCCGGTCTCAGTATATCCATCAGGTTCAGTTTGTTTTCGCTCATTCCTCTCTCCTTTCCGCACGCTTGCGGTGGCTGCATTCACAGTTTATACCGGCGTCTCTATCTTCCCTGCACTTCTTTTTGTGATGGCCAGAGCTGCGCCTTCATCATGCCTTTTCGATACATGTAAATCAGCAGCACTGCGGCAGCAGCAGAACTGACGGAAGCGATCACTGCCAGTCCAAACGTCATGGACGGCCAGTTCAGCGTCGCCAGTGTTGTGCCCACGATACCGATGAAATTCAAAGTAAAGTGCATCAGCGCGCTGGCCGAACCCGCCACATCTCCCCGGTCTTCAAGGAGCGCCACCATCCCCAGGGGGCGGATCATTCCTTCCGATATGATCAGGGGCAGGACACTGAGCAGGAACAACAAAGGCGAGGCTCCCGCTGCTGTAAACAATAATATGGACGCTGCCACATTCAGTATAATCGTAAACGCGGTAATGCGTCCCCTGTTTATCCTGCGGAACATAAACAGGTATATCGTCGGCGCCAGCACAGATATCACCGCTCCTGTCCCATAAAATATCCCGTATTTCACGTTGCTGAGACCGAAGTCGTTGATAAACACGTAGGAGCTGACCGCGATGTACGCCCACATGGAAATGCTGACGCAGCACATAAGTATCAGGAATACCGTAAAGGACCGGTTCTTCAGCAGTTTCCCGGATTCGCCCAGGGTCGCCTTCATGCTGGCGCCTGTTCTTCGTTCCGAGGGCCAGGTCTCTGTAAAAAACAAGAAGGGTATTTCTGTGACAAAGGTTGCCGCGCCAAGGAATACAAATATGAATCTCCAGGAGCTGTAATTGATGATCATGGATCCCAGGGTCGGCGCAGCCACAGGCGCCACAGCGGCTACAGACTGCAGTATCGTCATGATATTCTGGAACCGCCGTCCCTCAAAGCTGTCCCGGATAATTGCTGTCAGCACGGTCCCGATGAAGCCGGATCCCAGGCCCCCAATGCCCCGCATGATGGTCAGGGCAGTGATTCCATCAGAAAAAGAGCAGATCAGCATGCTTCCCCCGCTGACTGTAAGTCCCAGAAGAAGCACAGGCTTCCGCCCGTATCTGTCGGCAATCGACCCGCTGATGAGCATCCCGAAAGCCGTAGCTATGATACCGGAATTCAGACTGACATTCAGCAGTTCCTCTGAGGCGCTGAATTCTTCTTTCAGCACCGGCAGCGCGGGAAGATACATATCCAGCATGATCCACTGGATCGACGTGGTTATCATGACCCAGACAGCGAGAAAATTCATCCCAAGATGCCTTTGTTCTACGAGCACGCCTTCCTGGTGCTTTGGTCTGCTTCCTGCCATCAGTCATCTCCTCCGCTTTCCTTTGACCAGAGATAGCAGAAAGACTGAGTACGCCCTGAAAACGGGGCTTTGTTCTCCAGAAGTTCCCGCACTTCCGCTCTGCTGTACCATCCGGCATGGATCTCCTCTTCGCTGGATGTGCTGGGATGGAACTCCCCTCCCGCCGTTCCGTAGACGCAGTTGCTCTTCTCGTTGGAGAATCCAATGGCGCCGTAGCTGTTGCTCAGCACATCGTCTATGGAAAGAAGCGTGAGCCCCGTTTCCTCCCTCAGCTCCCGGGCAGCTGCCTCTTCACAGGTTTCCTCTCCGTCGATCAGGCCGGCAGGGAAATTATAGACCCAGTCTCCCGCTGCCATGCGGAATTCCCTGTTCAGCAGGAGATGTTCGCCTGATTCGTCGGTCATGACGAGTACAACAGAATCGTGGCGGGGGTTTCTCAGATCCTCTGCCGTCTCTATGTTCGGGTTGCGGCTGATCATCTCATATACTTTGTCCCTGCCGTCTTCCAGCCGGTAGGTCACATCGTACCGTGCTATGAATTTCCCCTGGTGTACTTTTTCTATCTTTTTCAGTTTCATTGCTTATGCACGCTTTCTTCCTTCTGCCGTTATTCTCCCTTCAGCTGAGTCATGGCTTTCCTGGGCCATTCGGAGTCCTTCAGGATCGCCCGGCCCACGCCGGTAAGATCCGACCTGCCCTGACGAATCAGCTCATCTGCCGCCTTTGCTTCGGTAATGCCGCCTGTAACCAGCACCGGAATATCGACGTTTTTCTTTACCTCTTCGGAAACTTCTCCGTAATATCCCTGGACGTTTTCCATTCCTTTGCGGATAAAACCGGACATGCCGCCGCTGATATCGATCAAATCCGCGCCCGCCTCCTGGAATTTCCGGCACGCAGCCGCCGCATCGCCTATTACCGATCCACCCGGCATGTCATCCACACAGCCAAGGCGAATGAATACCGGATAATCCGGTCCGACTGCTTCTCTGACTTTTCGGATCGTCTCAAGATGGATCCGGATCCGCTGCTCCAGGCTGCCGCCGTATTCGTCGGACCGATGATTTACAAGGGGCGAGAAAAATTGACAGAGAAGATACCCGTGAGCTGAGTGGACCTCTACGCCGTCGAAACCCGCTTCCTTAGCCCGGACTGCCGCGGCGGCAAACTGATCCTCTGCGCGGAGAATTTCTTCCTTCGTCAGCATCCGGTCCGGCTCCGGCAGACCTTCTGCCAGAGGCCGATAAGGTCCGGCGGAAGGCACACCTGTAATGTCACTGCCTGTCTTTCCCCCGGCATGGTTGATCTGGCAGACCACTTTTACTCCGTTGCCGTGAATGGTATCTACTAGTTTCCGCAGTCCGGGGATCCTGTCATCGGAAGCGATGGACAGCTGTCCTTTGCTCGCCTTCCCCTCCTGTGAAATGTATGCATGCTCCATGATCACAAGGCCAAGATATCCGCCTCTTGTTTTTTCGTCATAATGAGAAATCAGCTCATCCGTTACTTCCCCGTCTGACGCGCTGGATTTCCACGTCGTCAGAGGCGGCATCACCAGCCGGTTCATAAGTTCCATTCCGTTTATCGTGATCCTGTCTGTCAGGCCTGCCATTTATCTTACCTCCATTGCTGCACTGAAAATTCCACGTATCCCCGTTACATCCCCCGTTTTCCAGCCAGACAAGGTTATTATACACGAAAACACCGGCAAACCAACGGCTCCGGCAGCCATTTTTCAGTTTTGTCATAGTATTATGGGACTGGCGGTGTCTGACTGAAACTTATTTTCCCGAGTTGTCCATATGCTCATTTCTGTACAGCCGGTGTGCAGCAGCTGCTGCCAGCACGATAAGACCCGCAAGTATGACCAGTGCCGCCGGCTTATTACGGTCATCCCCCGTCTGAACCCGAACGCGGGTGCCGCTATTTGCCAGATTGCCGGATTTTCCACCGACAGACGAATCATTTCCCGAGGCTGCTTTGCCTGCGCTCCCTGCAGAGGCGGTCATTGTCTTTTTTGCAATCATTGGTTGCTTAACAATATCACTAGCCGTAATCGTCACGGATTCTTCCAGGGGCTGCGGATCCAACTCGTCTGCATCGGTGTCCTGCTTCTCCTTCTCCGCCTCTGCACCCTGCTCTTCCTGTTTTTCGGCTGGTGTTTCTTTATCCTCCGCCTTTCCTTCTGGTGTAACAGCAGTCCCGACTGCTCCAGACTTATCAGGCGCTGCGAGCTTATCGTCTACTGCAGGTTTGCCCGCAGCTTCAGGCTCAGCCGGCTTCTCGGGCGCTGCAGATTCGGCCGACGTCCCAGGCTGAGCCGCCGTACCCGTCGATCCGATCAGCCATGTATGATCTTCAGCGGCTGCGGAACCAGATGGAATATTCACATCATCCTTTACCGGATTTCCGTTTGTATCCGCAGCGGAACTGACTAGAGTCTTACTGGTGATCTCCTGACCTGCCGCAGAAGGATCATCCAGTGCAGCAACACATACAACAGTAAACTTCTTCTGCAGATTCAGATCCTGGTAATCCCAGGATCCGGTCCCGCCAAAAACTGCCTTTCGGCCGCGCTCATCCTGATAAACAGGGATCTGCGGATCCTCTGAATAACCCATGTTGGCATTAGCCTCCAGAAGATCCAGCCGAAAAGCAGAATGCTTTTCATCCAGCCACGTGGTTATGCCTGTATAATGGTGTAAATTAGAAAAATAAAAAGAGCCAAGAGCTTAATCTTCAAGTATAATGATGTTTGGCTAAAAC
>OMXT01000039.1 GCA_900315125.1 uncultured Eubacteriales bacterium | reverse complement strand
GCTCTATTAAGGTTACCCATTTTTGCCACAGACGGAAAAAAGAAATTTCCTCTTAAAAAGTTCTTGACTTTTCATAGCTGGTCTCCTTATATAACTCCAGTACTTTCTGCACTGCGTCGGAAACAAGTTCCGCTACAGGCTGGGCTTTTACGCCCGCTACCAGATTATCACACATATTCATGGGAATCAATATTCTCGCGGCTGAACTTTGGGCGACGGCGCAGGCCATCTTCGGGGTGACTTCACCGAGAAGGGAGTCAGCAATGACGATGCCCAGGGGCCCGACAATATAGTCCGCCTGACGGCATGCGACGATCAGCGGATTTTCGCCAGTCGCCCCCTCGTCCGCTCCTGCCCGGAGCATGGCGTTCGTTGCCCGCACATTGGTGCCTACTGCCCGGATCACGGCGTCCGGCAGTGTCTCCCGCAGCCGTTCCACGATCTGTTTTCCGAGACGTCCTCCCTGACCGTCAACAACAAGGATCATCATTTCAGTTCCTCCTTCACGTCGAAGAGACTTTTGTTCTCTTCCCTGGCCCTTGCCGCAAGATCGTCATACTCCGCCTTGCGCCGTTCTGTGCCGTATCCCCGGCAGATCTTGAACCGTATGCCGTACTTCTCCTCTGTACTTCTCTCCAGTGTATAGCGAACAAAGTCCTGTTTGCGGATCCCGACCGTCGTTGTATGTTTAAATACCATTTCCGCCATTCGGTCCGCTTCACTCGCTCCGCATATCACAGAAAGCTTCACGGCAGGGCGGTTCTTCTTCATCATGATGGGCGTATAATAAACGTCCCTTGCTCCTGCAGCCAGCAGTTCCTCCATGGCAAAACCCAGCTCCTCTCCGGTCATGTCATCGATATTGGCGCTGAGCTCGCATACTTCGTCCTGAGTATGCCCCTTCTCTTCTCCCAGGAACACGCGGACGACATTCGCCGTAGTCGGATAATCCCTGGTGCCGATGCCCACGCCGGTCTGCGTTACCGTCATCAGCGGCCGATTGCCGAACTCATCGGCAATCGTCGTGAGGATCGCCGCTCCCGTAGGCGTCAGCAATTCCCCTTTCAGATCCCCGGAGTAATAAGGGAATCCCTTCAGAATCTCCGCTGTCGCAGGGGCAGGGACCGGAAGAAGACCATGGGCGCAGCGGACAGTGCCAGAGCCCACATTAAGAGGTGAGACAATGATGCGGTCCGGATGGATGGCATCCAGAAGGAAGCAGTTTCCTACCACATCAGCCACCGCATCAAGAGATCCCACCTCGTGGAAATGGATGTGCTCCATCGGCTCACCGTGCACGGCGGATTCCGCTTTGGCAATTTTCTCATAAACGCCGAGAGCGCGGTTCTTTACACTTTCTGATACATCCAGTCCAGCTATGATGTTCCGGATCTCTTCCATGCCGTGGTGAACATGGCTATGATGATGGTCGTGGCCGTGTCCATGTTCATGATCATGGTGATGATGGTGATCTTCATGATGGTCATGGCTGTGATCATGGTCCTCATGGTGATGCTGTTCATGATCGAGGTCTCCGTGGTGGTGATGGTCATGGTCGTGGTCGTGATGGTGGTGATGGTCATAGCCGTGGTCCAGCTCATGCTCCTCTATCCCGTTCACCCGGACCTGCATGTGCGTCCCGCCGATCCCGCATTTTTCCCCGTGAACCGGTTCGATTTCCACATGGGGGATATCCAGCTCCGTCAGTCTCTGTACCGCCTCCCGGGGCGCGATCTCCGACAGCGCTCCCATCAGCATGTCTCCTGCTGCTCCCATATTACATTCAATATACAAAGTCTTCATTGCTTACCTCCCATATGGTTGATCATGCTTGCCAGGTATCCTGCCCCAAATCCATTATCTATATTTACCACACTGACGCCGCTGGCGCAGGAATTCAGCATGGAGAGCAGCGCCGTGACGCCGCCGAACGCCGTCCCGTACCCCACGCTGGTGGGAACGGCGATGACCGGACAGTCCGCCAGGCCTCCTACAACAGAAGCCAGGGCGCCCTCCATCCCCGCTATGGCGATAATGACATTCGCCGTCATGATCTCTTCCGTGTGGCTGAGCAGCCGGTGGATCCCTGCCACGCCCACATCGTAGATTCTTTTCACCGGGTTGCCCAGTGTTTCCGCCGTGACTGCCGCTTCTTCCGCTACCGGGATATCGCTGGTTCCTCCGGTGACCACCAGGATCTGCGCTTCCGTATCTGCGGGCATCATGGCGCCGATCACCGCCGCCCGGGCTTCCGGATAATAAGTGAAGGGAATGTCTTTGTTAAAATATTCCTCTGCCTCCCGGGACATCCGGGTCACAAGTATGGTCCGCTGGCCGTCCTCCCACAGCGCATGCCCGATGCGGTCGATCTGCTGAGGCGTTTTGCCGGCGCCGTATATGATCTCACCGACGCCCTGCCGCAGTCCCCTGTGGGTATCCAGCTTTGCGATGTCAATATCGTCAAAGGGCTGCATCTTCAGCGAAAGCAGCGCGTCATCCGGCGCGAGTTCTCCCCTCGCTACCTGCTGCAGCAGCTTTTTCGTTTCTGTCTCATTCATGATTCCGTCCCTTCAGGTCAAGTACGACCTCAGAAAAATAAGGCGCCATGCCAAGGCGGATCTCCTCTGCCAGCCTCACGGCAGAAATCATCTGGCATGCCGGCATCTGTATCAGACCCGTATTTCCCCTCATGCGGACGCGAAAATCAGAGAATCCCATGGACCGGAGCACGTCCTCCGCTCCTTCCACGCGCCGAAGCTTATCCTCCGTGATCCGCACGCCCGCAGGGATCCGGGTCGCCAGGCAGGCATAAGAGGGCTTGTTCCATGTGAACAGACCCGCTTCCCTGGAAAGCCGGCGTACATCATTCTTCATAAGACCGCATTCCCGCAGAGGCGACCGGACCTCCATTTCCTGAAGCGCCCGAAAACCCGGCCGGTCCCCTGCGTCATCGGAAGCATTGGTGCCATCAATGATCGTAGAATATCCGTCCTCCGCCGCCCGGGCGCATATGAGCCCGAACACTCTGTTTTTACAGTAGTAGCAGCGGTCCTCCGGATTGCTGACCACATCTTCTGCGCTGAGGACATCCATTTCCAGTACAGTGATCTCCGCTCCAATATCCTCTGCCAGCCTCTTCGCGTCCTCCAGCTCAAACTGGGGCTGGAACGCACTCTTCACAAAATACGCCCGCACATCCGCGCCGTATTTCTTTCCTGCATAAAAAAGATAAGAAGAATCCACGCCGCCGGAAAAACCCATGGCGACCTTCCTGTTTTCAGAAAAAAACTGTTCCAGTGTCATAAAAACCTCCCTGGTTTAGAATAGAACAGACCATAATAAAAAGCAATAAACATTCGGAATTGCAACAAAAAGTACCGAATTGCAACGCGGCTCACCGCTATTTGCAGCCCCGGGGAACAAAGCCCTGACCCGCCGAAAGCGGAGGAACCGGCCTTTGTCCCATAGAAAAAACCGCCCCTAGGGTTATGACTCCCTGGGACGGTCATTAATCTTCTGACTATTGCACTGCTGCGAAGCCTGTCTGACGCTTAGAGCGCAGCCTTGGCTTTCTCACAGAGCTGAGCGAATCCTGCAGCATCGTAGATCGCCATCTCGGACAGCATCTTGCGGTTGATCTCGATCCCGCTCTTCTTCAGTCCGTTCATCAGACGGCTGTAGCTCAGTCCGTTCATTCTTGCAGCCGCATTGATTCTTGCGATCCACATCTTGCGGTAGTCTCTCTTCTTGCGTTTACGTCCGATGTACGCGGATCTCAGGGATCTCATCACTGCGGGATTAGCTGCGCGGAATACCTTGCTCTTCTGTCCGTAGAATCCCTTAGCCTGCTTCAGAACCTTCTTATGTCTCTTATGGGCATTGACGCCCTTCTTTACTCTTGCCATTCTCTTACCTCCTGTTTACTGAAATACTTCTTACTTAGCCATGGATCTGAGCATTCTCTTCTCATCCGCGCTGCCCAGCGTCGTGGACTTGCGCAGTCCCTGCTTTCTCTTCGCCGTCTTCTTGGTAAGAATGTGGCCCTTGTATGCCTTATGTCTCTGGACCTTGCCGGAACCTGTCAGCTTCAGTCTCTTGCATGCGCCTCTGTGCGACTTCATCTTGTTCTTAGCCATGATACTTTACTCCTCCTGTTGTCTTTATTTGCCGTTATCCGTTGCGGGGGACGGACCCTCAGATTTCCGACTGTCGTTCTTCCCCTTAGACTTCTTATGTTTTTCAGCCGGCTTGGGTGACAGGAACATCGTCAGGCTCCTGCCCTCGAACGTCGGCTTCTTGTCTACGACACTCACATCGCTGCAGGCCTCTGCGAACTTGTTCATTACATCGCGGCCCTTATTCACGTAATCACGCTCACGTCCCCTGAAGCGGAGGCTGACCTTGACCTTATCGCCGTCCTGAAGGAACTTGGAAGCGGTCTTGGCCTTTACAAGGATGTCGTGTTCCTCGATGAATGTACTGAGCCGGATCTCTTTGACCTGAATGGTCTTCTGCTTCTTCTTCGCTTCCTTCTCGCGTTTCTGAAGCTCGTAGCGGTATTTCCCGTAATCCAGGATCTTTGCTACCGGAGGATTCGCGTTCGGAGAAATCTCCACCAGATCGAGTTTCTTCTCATCTGCCAGTGCCTGCGCCTCTCTGCGGCTCATAATACCGATCATCTCACCTGTACTGTCGATTACTCTCAGTTCCTTGGCGCGAATCTCATCGTTGATTCTACTTTCCCTGCTAATTTTCTTTCCCTCCTACTAAAAAACGGACACCCAAAGTATCCGCCAGAAAACGTCAGCACTGTGACGTCTCGTCTTATTTACCCAGCAAACTCTGTCGTCTGAAAGGTGAGAAGCGGATAACTTCTGCTTAATACCTGAACAGTATATCATCTGATGGAATTCCTGTCAATCAGGATTTTGTTCATACAGACAGATATTTTTCAAGAACAGACGTTTACATTTTGTTCGCCGTGTGCTATAATAAGAACAAAATCATACAGAACCGCCGCATCTCATCAGTCATCAATATGAGGAGTAGATTAATATTATGAAGAAGACCGAAGAACGCGAACAGAAGATTCTCCAGTTCATGAAGGAAGAGATCCGCGTCAAGGGATATCCTCCTACCGTTCGGGAAATATGCAGCGCTGTGGGGATCAAGTCCACCTCCACTGCCCACAAGGCCATAGAGAACCTGGTAAAGAAGGGATATCTTAAGAAGGATCCCTCCAAACCCCGTGCCCTTATGCTCGTTCATCCTGACAGAGAATCATCCCCGGGCGCGGAACCCGGCAGAGAGCCCTGGAACATCGAGTCTCAGCGGGAGGATGTCATAGACGTCCCCATCGTGGGCCGTGTAGCTGCGGGAACTCCCATAACTGCGGAGGAGAATATAGAGGGAACATTCCCCATTCCTTCCCAGTACGTTCAGGGCAGCTGCTATATGCTCCATGTCCGGGGCGAATCAATGATCAACATCGGCATCATGGATGGCGACATGATCCTCGTGGAGCAGAAGAATACTGCTGAGAACGGGGATATCGTCGTAGCCATGATCGATGGATTCGAGAGCGAGGCCACGGTCAAGACATTTTACCGGGAGGGAGATCATATCCGCCTACAGCCGGAGAATGACCACATGAGCCCGATCATTGTCAAGGACGTCAGCATCCAGGGAAAGGTACGGGGTGTTTTCCGTTACTTCAATTAGTCCTTTCCCTGGCGCCGGCTCCGCACGCTGTGAATAACAAAGGACTGCCCCAGCAGGCTGAACTTGCCTTCTGGGACGGTCCTCTTCTTATATACGTCCTGTTGCCGCCTGCTATTTTTTCAGGTCTCAGCCGAAATCAAACAGACCGTCGTTCTTTTCTTCCAGTGCATGAATGGCATGGAACGTATATTCAGAGAATGGTACCTTGAGTCCGTGCTTTTCCGCCTTCTTTATCAGCGTCCCCAGAAACATGTCGATTTCCGTGTGCCGCCCCGCATCCAGATCCTGAAGGGTCGAGAACCGGGTATTCTTTGGGTGCGAGGATAGGAAATCACTGAGAGGATCCACCCGGTACCCTTCCGCTGCTGCCACCATCTGCACTTCCTGTTCCAGCCGGTCTCTCAGATAAGCCACATGACTGCTGTTAAAATACGCGCCGATCCCTACGCCGAGCACCGCCTGGGGCAGGTTATAAGCGATGTTCAGACTGAATTTCTGCCACTGATCCCGCAGAATATCCCCTTCGAACACATACTTCAGACCCGCGCGTTCAAAGAGCTCTTCCAGCGCGCGGATCCGCTCCGTTTCCTCGGAAGTGTCCCGCTCGCCGAAGTAGATCCCCATGGTCAGGTCCGGATCGAAGCGGACGGAACCGCCGGCCCTCGCTGAATCGATGCGCATCAGAGAATTGACGATCTGCGCCGGATCAATCACTTCGCCGATGATTTCCTCACTGTCAACGCCGTTCAGCGTACTGATCACTGTCGTATGAGGATCTGCCGCCGTCCGGATGTCTTCAAGCACATCGAAGAGCCCGCTGTACTTGGTGCATACCATCAGAAGGTCCGCTCCCCGGGCTTCCTTGGGCAGACGAACCGGAGGGAAATACGTCTTCCCGTTGATCTCGATCCCCTGCTTTTCCAGCCTTTCCTTCCTCTCGCCCTTCGCAATGAGACAGAAATCCAGGTCCTCGCACCGACTGAATCCCCATATAAAATACGCGCCGATCGCCCCGGCGCCAATGACTGCAACAGAATTGATCCTCATATTATTCCTTTCCGACAAAGCCCTGACCGGCAGGATCTCCGCCTTCTATATCATGAAAATACGCCCTTATGGGCGTATTAACGATTCTGATTATTCGCCGCTGCCTCCGGATCCGCTCTCATAGAGAGACTGATACGTCTCGCTGATGCCTTCAGCTACCGCGTCCGCGTACTCGCTCGTCTTGGTATCGAATAGCTTATTATCCTCCTCATCGCTGATAAAACCGAATTCTATCAGAACAGAGGGCATATCCGATACACTGTTCTCCACATAATCATCCGAAGGATCCGGCAAGGTCCCGCTGCGAACGCCTCGGTTAGCCGTTATACCGACCTTCTCCATCTGCGTCATTATATTATTAGCCAGGAGCTGATCCTTCTTCCCGTTTTCTGAAGGGATCCACATCTCCACACCCTGGCCTGCCGTCGCCTTGTTCCTGTGGATCGACACCATCAGGCCTGCGCCTGCCTTATTCGCCATCTTCCCCCGGTCGCTGCGGACAAGGGTCACGTCTTTCGTCCTGGACATGACGACCTTGAACCCCTTGTTCTTCAGGGATTTACGGACAGCCAAAGCCACAGTAAGAGTATCGTCTTTCTCTGTGCGGCCGAGCGCTTCCGCCCCGGGATCCTCACCGCCGTGACCCGCGTCAATAAAGATCGTACCCCTCACATCCTGACCCGTACTCGTATCCGCCGCATGGGTCTCCGGCACAAGGATCTGCTGGATCCCACTGACGATCAGATAGATCATCATCAGAAAGATCACAGCCATGACACCGAGCCTGCTGGCGACCCTGATTCTCATGCGCCTGCGCTTCTTCTGGCGCAGATATCTGCGGATCTGAGCATCCGTGCTGTTTGTATTTATATTCATTTAACTCTTTCTCCACCCATTCCGGTCACAGACTTCCCCTGCAGCCTGCAATCAAAAGACACCGGCTTCCCACTTCCGGCGCCAGAAGAAAGCGCAGCCTTCGCGTTCAGCCAAAACGAAAGGCGCTTAACATATGTATATTATAATAATTCCAAATCCTGCCGTCAACTTGAAAATACCGGCCGGATAGTGTCAAGTTGTTAGGGAGTTTTTTGTTGACAATCCTCGGTAGGTATCTTCCTGCATAGGGATTAGCATAGAGGATTTCTT
>OMXT01000007.1 GCA_900315125.1 uncultured Eubacteriales bacterium | reverse complement strand
TTGTCTATGTTCTCGCTCGCTTGCCGCGAACAGATATTATATTAAACCTTTATCAAACTCTTGTCAACACTTTTCTTTAACTTTTTTTGATTTTCTATTCGCTTTTATAAAGCGATCGGAAATCAAATTTAACGAAATTTTCGAACAGCGGAGTCCCCGTCTCAGTCTACTGCCTCGTACATGTCCGCAGCATCGTCCTTTCTGACCGTTTCCGGTACTGCCAGAACACGCACAGTCAGTGAACTGTTTCCGAATTCTATATGGATGATATCTCCGGGCTCCACGTCCGTGCCGGCCTTCGCCGTCTTATCATTCACGGTTACCCTTCCCTGGTCACAGGCATCCTTTGCGACTGAGCGCCGCTTGATCAGCCTGGAAACCTTAAGATATTTATCTATCCTCACGTTATCTTCCCCTCACTTATTTCTGTACGAAAAAAGAGGACAGCAGCGCTATCCTCTTCCCGATACGCATCTTATTTATTCACAGCGTCCTTAAGAGCCTTGCCTGCCTTGAAAACCGGAGCCTTGGAAGCTGCGATCTCGATGGTCTCAGAGGGCTTGCGGGGATTTCTGCCCTGACGAGCCTTGCGGTCTCTCGTCTCAAAAGTTCCAAAACCGATGAGCTGCACCTTTTCGCCATTTACAAGAGCTTCCTCAACTGTAGAAAGGAATGCATTGATAGCAACTTCTGCATCTTTCTTAGTGAAATTGGTCTTCTCTGCTACTGCAGCTACAAATTCCGCCTTATTCATTATAATAATCCTCCTTAAACACCCTAGAGACTGCCGGATCACCGGCTCAACCTCTTTTATTAAGATCCTTCATCTGCAGAGCACGCATGTCTGCGCCTCTGCTGCGCACACTCTCCTCAACCGATTCAAAACACGTTACAAATTCCGATGTTCTGCGATTCAGCGCTGCCTCCGGATCGATTCCGCGGACCCGGGCAATGCCTGTGAGTGAAAACAGCGCATCCCCAAGAGCCGTCTCAGCTCGAGCCTGGTCTCCGCAGGATAATGACTCCTTCAGCCGTTCTATCGCTTCCACCGTTCCTGCCATAGCGTCGTCAGTGTCAGAATAGTCTCTTACGATCTGCGCAGCCCGCTTCTGTACCTTGCCTGCCCGCATCAGTGCAGGCAGTGCGTCAGGCACACTCTTAAGCCGATCCGAATACCGGGAATCGCCGTGTTCTTTGCTCTTCACATTTTCCCATCTTTCCAGTACTTTGTCAATAGGTTTGTCACCAGATTCATTGAAAATGTGGGGATGCCGGCGAATCATCTTCTCACACTCGTCGTTGATCACGTCCGTCAGCGTAAACTCGCCGTCCCCCTCTGAAATGATGCCGTTCAGCACCACCTGGAGCAGCACGTCTCCCAGCTCTTCCCTCAGGTTTTCCGTATCATTTTTCTGGATCGCATCTACCGCTTCGTACGCTTCTTCAATCATGCATGTACACAAAGACTCGTGGGTCTGAATACTGTCCCAGGGGCATTTTTCTCTCAACACACATACGATCTGGTACAGACGCAGCGCAGCATCCGGTACGTTTGCCCCTTCCCTGTACAATTCCTCATATTCCAGTTTCCGATTATCATTCTCGTTCATCCAGTACGCTCCATTCTGCAGAATATCATTTAATAAACCTGCCCATGATCCGCGCAAGCCTGTCTCCATGAGGAATTTCAGAAAGTTCCTCCAGAGAGATCGCCTTTACCGCGAAGATCAGGAATGCATATACGACCATCGCTGAGAGTATGGCGATGCCAGCGCTGGCCATATTGACCATGACCGGGCTGTGACCGTCCAGCAGGAAACTGAGCAGGTGATAGATCCCAAAAGCCCAGGCTGCCATCAGTGCCGCGGCGATTCCCGGGCGGGCATAAGTCAGCCCGTACCGGAACCGGATTCCCGTGTACTTCCGCACCGCGAGACCGTTGAGGATCATCGCCACCACGTAGGCGAACATGGTGCCGAAGGCTGCTCCCATGATGTTTACGCTGTGGACGCCTACGAGGAAATATGTAACAAAGACCTTGCCTGCACAGCCGATTGCCAGGTTGCGGACGGGGATCGTCTGCTTTCCGACGGACTGGAGAACACTGGTCGACGTCTGCATGATCGCGAGAAATATAATGCTGATCGCCATGACCATCAGCGTCGGCGCCGCGTCATGACAGGCCTGGGGCTGCTGGAAATAAAGCAGTTTCAGGATCGGTTCCGCCAGCACGAATATGCCGAAGGCGCAGGGAAATGCCATGATCATCGTCGTGCGATATCCGAGGTCGATGGTGCTGTTAGCCTTCTGCATATCTTTCAGCCGGTAATGAGCGGATATGGCAGGTACAAGGCTGACAGCGACAGCCTGAGTGAATATCTGCGGGAATGCGATCAGCGCGTTGCAGAATCCGCTGAAAAGTCCGTACAGATATTCCGACTGCTGAGCAGTCCACCCGGTAGCCTGCAGCACCCTCGTCACTATGGCTGTATCCACAAGGGTCATGATCGGCATGATCTCACAGCCGATGATGATAGGAACGGCGATAACAATGATCTTCTTCGCCAGCTCCCCGCCGCCTTCTTCCGTCTGGTCCCCTGATTCGATCTTCTTCCGGAAATTCTTCCGGTTCAGCAGGAAAATCAGGAAAATGATCAGAAGACCCGCTAATGCTCCCGCTGACGCTCCGAAGGTTGCTCCCGCTGCTGACTGGACAGCGCTCTTGACCTTAAAAGCAAAATAATAGGCAAGCACAAGTCCTGTGATACATCTCACCAGCTGCTCTGTGATTTCTGACAGAGCTGTGGGATTCATATTCTGCCTGCCGTTAAAGAATCCGCGGAATGTCGAAAACATGGGTACAAACAGCAGAGCCGGTGCCATAGCGCGGAGCGCCAGAGCGGACTGGGGGATCCTGCTCACCCGGACCGCAATCACATCAGCGCCGAAGAAGCAGATGCAGCTGCAGACAATGCCGATCCCCAGCATGATAAGGAAGGCAATGTGGAAGATCTTATGGGCGTTCTTATATCGGCCTACCGCAATGTTCTCCGACACAAGACGGGAAACCGCGACGGGAACGCCTGCCGTACCGATCACCACAAGGGCGCTGTATATGGAATATGCCACGCCGTAATAGGCCATGCCCTCCGCGCCGATCCAGTTCGTCAGAGGTATGCGGAATACCGCCCCCAGCACTTTATTCAGGATACCGGCAACAGCAAGTATCACCGCGCCCTTCAGAAATTTACGTTGTCTCTCTTCAGCCATACACTTCTCCTGTATCCTGTCACAGCTGCGACAGGATGCCTCTCGTTTCCTGTGTTACCATTGCCATGGTTTTGTCTTTGTCGATTGTAGCATACTCTCCATTTTTGTAAAGTATCCTGCCGTCCACCATGGTCATCAGGATGTTCCCCGCGTCCGCAGAGTAAACAATATTGTTGACCAGATCGTGGACCGGGGACATATTCGGCGCAGTAAGATCAAGAAGGATCAGGTCCGCCCGGCAGCCTTCCTTCATCAGACCGCAGTCGTCCCTTCCCTGAGCCAGTGCTCCGCCTCTCGTCGCCGCGTAAAGAGCCTGTCTTGGCGTGATGACCGTAGGATCGCCCGCCTTGATCTTCCCAAGGAGGGCAAGAGTCTTGATCTCAGAAAGAAAATCAAGATTATTGTTGCTCGCAACGCTGTCCGTTCCGATTGCAAGGTTTATGCCCTTCCGCAGGATCTCCGGGCTGTTGCATATGCCGCTTGCGAGTTTAAGGTTGCTTATGGGATTCGTAGCGACAGACACGCCTTTGTCCCTGAGAATATCATAATCCTCCCCCTCGATCCACACGCAGTGTGCCGCGATCGCCGATACGTCGAACAGTCCGCAGTCCGCAAGGAACCGCACCGGGGTCCTGCCCCCGTGACGTTCTTTGCACTCCTGATGCTCCAGCTGAGTCTCTGACACATGGACATGCATGCGCAGGCCGTTCTCCCGGGCATATTCCGCCAGTGCCCGCGCCGTAGGCTCGTCGTTTGTATACTCCGCATGGAGACTTGCCTCTATGCGGATCCTTCCGTCTTCCAGGCCGTTAAAGTCCCGGACAGAATCTTCCATCTCTTTCCAGGAATCCATCTTCCGGCAGTCCTCTCCTGTGGGATTGACGATGGAACGGGAAATATTGTTCTTGGCGCCGCTGTCCGCCACTGCCCGCACCATATCGGAAACGAAATAATACATGTCCGATGTGGAGACGATGCCATAACGCAGAGATTCTGCCATGCACATCATGGTTCCCCAGTAAACGGCATTCCCGCTCAGTTTATCCTCAAAGGGAAAGATCCGTGTACCCAGCCAGTCCTGCAGAGCGAGATTCTCGCCGTATCCTCTCATCAGCGCCATGGGGGAATGTGCGTGGGCATTGTAGAATCCCGGCATCAGAAGTTTCCCCCGGCCATCTGCCGTCTCTCCGTAGAGCTTCGGATCCACCGGCATGCTGCTGATGTAAGCGATCCTCGCCCCTTCCGTGCCAACGTACATCCCTGTCCTGACATCCAGATTCTCGTCCAGGATCGTAACATTCTTAAAAAGCATAATTTCTACCTCCGTTATCCTGTCAGCTGAGCGGTGCTCCCGCCCGTCCCTTTTCTTTCTGCTGCTCCCCTTCCTTCTGCGCGTCCCACTGAGCCGCGCTGTCACGGACCAGTCGAAGGAGCCTGATGGTATCTTCCAGCTTGCGCTCCGGGATCATGGGGATCCTTATATATGGTTTGACGCCGCCGTGAACAAAGGCACGTCCGCGGAATGCTTCGTTAATGTTCATGACTGCAAAGGGCGTCAGACGGTTCTTCTCCTCAAATGTGAAAAGGATCCTCTTATTCTGCTCGTAGATCCGCGCCACGGAAAGCTCTTCACAAAGTCCCCGGATCTGCGCCACCTTCAGGAGATTCATCGTCTCCCGGGGCACATCGCCGAAACGGTCGATCAGCTCATCGAGCATCTCCTCTTCATCCGCCGGTGTGCGCACCAGGGCGATCTTGCGGTAGATCTGGAGCTTCGTCGTTTCATCTTCAATATACCAGTCCGGAATATTCGCCGCAACCGCAAGCTCCACCGACGTCTCGTCCGGTGTGTCATTCACATATTCACCCTTTATCCGCTTGACTGCATCATCCACCAGTTTACAGTACAGTTCGTAACCGATATTCATCATGTGGCCGCTCTGTTCACTGCCCAGGAGATTCCCTGCGCCCCGGATCTCCAGATCCCGCATCGCCACCTTAAAGCCCGCGCCGAATTCCGTAAACTCCCGGATCGCCCGCAGCCTCTTCTCCGCCACCTCTGTCAGGACCTTATCCTTCTGATACATCAGGTATGCGTAAGCAAGCCGGTTTGACCGGCCTACCCTGCCCCTGAGCTGATAAAGCTGAGCCAGCCCGTAGCGGTCCGAATCTATGATGATCAGCGTATTCGCATTCGGTATGTCTATGCCGGATTCCACGATCGTAGTTGCTATGAGGACGTCCGTCTCATGATTGACGAAATCCAGCATTACATTTTCCAATGTCTGCTCATTCATACGCCCGTGGCCCACTGCCACCCGGGCTTCCGGCACCAGCCGCATGATCTTTTCGGCAAGTTGGTTGATCCCCCGGACCCGGTTGAAAATGACGAAGCACTGTCCGTCCCTGTCCAGTTCCCTCTGGATCGCATCCCGGATCACGCCGTCATCCTGTTCCATGACATAAGTCTGGACAGGATACCGGTCCTCCGGAGGCTCCTCTATGAGGCTCATATCCTTTATACCCGTGAGGGACATGTTCAGCGTTCGCGGGATCGGCGTAGCCGAAAGGGTCAGAACATCCACGTTCTTTTTCAGCTTCTTTATCGCTTCCTTGTGGCTGACGCCGAACCGATGCTCCTCATCGATGACAAGGAGCCCCAGGTCCTTGAATTTTACCTCCTTCGACAGCAGGCTGTGAGTGCCGATCACAAGATCCACCGACCCGTCCGCCAGTCCGTCTATGGTCTTTTTCCGCTGGGCCGGTGTCCGGAACCGGGACAGCATGGAGACCGTCACGGGAAAATTGCTGAACCGTTCGGAGAACGTGTAAAAGTGCTGATTCGCAAGGACTGTCGTGGGGACGAGGACCGCCGCCTGCTTGCCGTCATTGATGCATTTAAAGACTGCCCGGGCCGCCACTTCTGTTTTTCCGAACCCCACGTCGCCGCACAGGAGCCGGTCCATAGCCACCGGCTTCTCCATGTCCGTCTTGATCTCGCTTATGGAGCGCAGCTGGTCATCCGTCTCCGTATAGGGAAAAGAATCCTCGAATTCCTTCTGCCAGACGGTATCCGGACCAAAGGCATATCCCTTTTCCACTTCCCGTTCCGCGTAGAGCTGCACCAGCTCTTCCGTCATTTCGGCGATGGCCTGTTTGGCCTTTGCCTTCGTCACCTTCCAGTCGCTGCCGGAGAGCTTGTTGATCTTCGGCGTGATCCCATCAGCGCCGATGTATTTCTGGACGATGTCGAACTGCTCCACCGGAACATAGAGAAGGTCATTTCCGGCATACTTTATTTTCAGATAATCCTTTTTCTCTCCCTGGATATCCAGCTGCTGGATGCCCAGGAACCTGCCTATGCCGTGGCTTTCGTGGACCACATAGTCCCCTGCCTTCAGATCCGTAAAGCTGTCGATCTTCTGGCCGTTTGTTATATTGCGTTTTCTTCTGCGCGCCCTGCGCTGGCCGAAAATATCGCTGTCGCTGATGATGCAGCATTTCTCTTCAGGAAACTCCATGCCTGCGGAAAGGCTCCCCAGGGCAAACTGCACATCATTCTCTGCCCCAATCCTGCGGATGTATTCCCGGAGATTGGTCAGGCGTTCTTTGTTCGCCGCAGTGATCGTGATCTTCCAACCCTTTTTAACGTAGCTCTTTATCTCAGATTTCAGCAGCTCCATATGGCCGGTGAAATTCATCATCTGGGCGCTCTGGATATTCCTGAGCTCTGTGTACTGAATGCCCCGGATCGATTTGGGGAATGGAGAACAAAGCCAGATCGGCTGGTGATCCAGCGCTTTGAGGAAATCTTCCCTTCCCGTCATGATCGCCATGTCACCGGGCACGATCTCGCCCCGCTCCAGCATGACCTGAAAATCAGATTTCTGCTCCCGGGTGCGGGAATCCAGCATTTCCAGGATGCGGTCCGGATCATCCACAAAGAGATTTCCCTCTTCCATGTAATCCCACATATACTCTGTTTCTTCGTAGAAGTAATGGATATAATTTTCCAGCAGCTGGACATTCGCCTGGTTGTCGATATACTCGCAGAGCTCGTCTCTCCGCTTCTCCAGCCTGTGGACCGCGTCCGTGTACGCCTCGCCTTTCTTTTTCAGCTTCTTCGCCTGGGCGGTATAAGCCCGGGATACCCGCTCCGATGCTTCCTTAAACAGCGTTTTATCCAGGAGCATCTGCTCCGCGGGACCGATCTCAATGGCATCCATATTCCTGACGGAACGCTGGGTATCGATATCAAATTCCCTGACAGAATCCACCTCAGTGTCAAAAAACTCTATTCGGCAGGGATTGTCCGCCGTCGGTGTAAATACATCCAGAATGCCTCCCCGAATGCTGAACTCCCCCCTGCCCTCAACAAGACTCATGCGCTCATAGCCCAGCTGGACAAGAGATTCCTTCAGCTGCTCCAAGTCGAAGAGATCGCCCACCTTCATGACGAGACGTTTCTGCTCGAATATGCCATGGGGCAGTGTTTTCTTGATCGCTGCAGTCACAGGCGCTACGACGATGCAGTCATCCTCTGTCCGCAGGGCGTCCAGAGCCGACAGGCGGTCTATCATCCTGTCATGGCTCCTTGCCTCAAACCGAAGGAAGATCTGATCCTCCGCCGGACATACCCGGACAGGCCGGGATGTAAAAAAAGAGAGGTCATCAGCAAGCCGCTTTGCCCTCGCTTCCGAACCTGCTATGACCAGACTTTTCCCCTGTTCAGATTTAATGATATCAGAAATAATCCGGGCCGAACGGCTCTCGGATACGCCTGCGATACCAATAATACCTTTTCTCATTACTTCTTCCTCTTGTTGTAGCGGTTCATCGCCAGATCTATACCGTCTCTGACAATGCACTTCGCCGCGTCGACGGCGTTCAGGACCGCCTCTTCCATCATCGAGACCTCCCCCTTGGAAAATCCGCCGATGACGAAGCTGATCAGGTCTCCCTTATTTCCGTTGTCCGTTCCTATGCGGATCCGCGGGAACTGATCCGTCTGGATCTGCTGGATGACGGAGCGCATTCCATTATGGGTCCCGGCGCTTCCGGACTTGCGGATGCGGATCGTACCCTCCGGTATGTCAAAGTCATCATAAATAATGATGAGCTTCTCCGGGGGAATTTTATAAAACCGGACGATCTCCCGAACAGATTCCCCGCTGAGGTTCATATAGGTCTGGGGCTTGACCAGCACCACCTTCTGGCCGGCAAACCTGCCCTCGCCGATCAGCGCCTTGAACTTCAGCTTGCTGACCCGGATCCCAAGAGAATCCGCCAGCTGGTCCACCGCGATAAATCCAAGATTGTGCCGGGTATTTTCATATTTACGGCCCGGGTTCCCCAGGCCAACGATTACATAAGGTTCGTTGCTCATTTTGCCTTTTCTTTCTCTGAAGCTGTATCGAGGATCATACGTCCCACTTTATAAATATCCCCTGCTCCCATGGTGAGGACAAGGTCCCCTGCTTCCGCATGCTCCCGAACATAATCCGCGATCTTCGCGAAGCTTTCCATATAATAAACCGGTTTGTCCGGATGCTCTTCCCTTATTGTTTCTGCAAGCTCTTCGGATGAAATGTTGTATATGTCCTTCTCTCTTGCTGCGTAGATATCTGCCAGGATCAGGATGTCCGCTTCCGCAAAGGCCTCGGCAAACTGGTCAAACAGCGCCAGCGTCCTCGTATAGGTATGGGGCTGGAACAGGCACCACAGCCTGCGGTGGGGGATCTTATCCGCCGCAGCCAGCGTCGCTTTTATTTCTGTAGGATGGTGCGCATAATCGTCCACGATCCGGACGCCCTTCTCCGTTGCGCCCACCGGGTCAAAACGCCGGTGAGTTCCGTGATAGCATCCAAGCATCCTGCAGATCAGATTCTGATCCACACCAAGCTCATGGCAGCAGGCGAAAGCCGCCGCGGCATTCAGGATATTATGCTCACCCGGGACATGAAGCTGAACATCGCCCAGCATTTCTGTTTTTCCGTCCCTGTAATTCCGCAGCACAGAGAACGATGGCATGCCGTTTTCGTCAAATTTCACATCGCTGATCTGGTAATCGCATCCTTTGCCATAGCCGTAGGTAATGGCGTTGTCATGGCCCTTGATCACCTGACTCACGAAAGGATTGGAATCATAGGCGATGATCTTTCCCTCTTCCGGTACAGAAGAGGCAAACTGGTCGAAGGAGCGTACGATGTGATCAAGATCTTTAAAATAATCAAGATGGTCTGAATCAATATTCAGGATCACCTCTATCATGGGACGGAGCTGAAGAAAGCTGTCTCTGTATTCACAGGCCTCTGTAACAAAGCAGCTGCCGTGGCCGATCTTTACGTTTCCGCCGATCTCATCCAGCTGTCCGCCCACCAGGATCGTGGGATCAACCCCTGCCTCCTGCAGGATTATGGATACCATGGACGTCGTCGTCGTCTTTCCATGGGTGCCGCTGATGGCAATGCTCTCCGGGTATTCCGCCATCAGCGTTCCCAGGACCTGTGCCCGGCTTGCGAGAGGGATGTTCTTTTCTCTTGCCCGGCGGATCTCCGGATTCTCTTCCGCGATTGCCGCAGAATAGACGATCAGGTCAGCCTTCTCCACATTCTCTGCCCGGTGGCCGATGAAAATCTCAGCGCCGTGGGACGCAAGTTTATCGGTGATGTCCGACCTCTTCATGTCAGAGCCGGATACATGATATCCCCGGTCCAGCAGGATCTCCGCAATAGCAGAAAGGCCGATGCCTCCAATGCCGATACAATGTATATTCTTATACTTTTTTAAATCTATCATAGCGATCTCCATTCCTGAGTATTGTCTTCTGTATTTTCGCAGGTTCTGCCTCCTGTTAAGCCAAATTACTCTCCATTATAGCATATTCTCCCGCATTTTTCGCCTCCTAAATAAGAAACCGGCATAATTATTCAGAACCGCAGAAAATGCGGATTATCAGCGATTTTATTAAAACAATTTATATAAACTAAATGACAGTTCAGATATTTTCTTGTGTTCTTCGGCCTTATATTGTATAATAATTAGAAGTACAATTGAATTAGAGGAGTGGTCAGAATGAAGATTACAGATGTTAGGATTCGTAAGATAACTGCGGAAGGTAAAATGAAGGCCATTGCCTCGGTAACCTTTGACGATGAGTTTGTGGTACATGATATCAAGATCATCGACGGAAAGAATGGACTCTTTATAGCGATGCCCAGCCGGAAAATGGGCGAGGGAGACTTTCGGGATATTGCACATCCGCTCACCTCAGAAACGCGCAACCGCATAAAGGACGCCATTTTTGCCGAATATGACAAACTGTTGTCGGAGGGCAATAATGATGACTGATATAGAGAGCGACTTGTAGGACTGCCTCCGAACAACGCGCGATGTTATAAGGTTAATAACCGTGCAGTTTTACGAAAAGAGTAAAAAGACAGCGGAAATGCTGTCTTTTTCTCTGCCCGTTTTTCCCGTATCGCAAGGAATCCCCTCCCAGGATATTGCCTCATTTTTCAATTGGTGTTATGATGAATATTACCAGACAAAAAATTAACAATTCAATTGATTAGTTACCATTTATTGAGGAGGATCAAACATGGAACTGGATGCGAAAGTTAAGGAGAGACTCAGAAGCAGCAAAGGCTATGACCTGATCATGTCAGCCGAAGAAGCAGCCGCTATGGTAAAAGACGGCATGGTACTCGGCGTCAGCGGTTTTACCGCTTCCGGATACCCCAAGGCTGTGCCCCACGCTTTGGCGGAGCGCGGGAAACGCGGGGAAAAATTTAAGGTGGACGTTTACTCCGGCGCTTCTCTTGGACCAGAAATCGACACAGAGATGACAGAAGCCGGCATTCTCGGGTATCGTATGCCCTATATGACAGATAACGTATTCCGCAAGGCTGTCAACAGCGGTAAATGTG
>OMXT01000084.1 GCA_900315125.1 uncultured Eubacteriales bacterium | reverse complement strand
TCTATCACAAGAAGGTGGCCTCTATTTTATTCTCTCGGATTATCCTCTTCTCCCTAAAACCTCCACATCTATTTTACACTAACCAGTTCAAGGGTGCACATGAACGAAAAGTTCATAAAATATATGGTGATGATTTTAGGCAACGCCTTGGGAAGCAATGGTTTCCGCGGCGACTCCGCAAGCGGATTCGCGGAAACCCATGATCTCTCCATTTGAACGACTGCATCGCCACGGAATTAGATGGTTTCCGCGGCGACTCCGCAAGCAGATTCGCGAAAACCGAAAACCCATCCTCTCGCCATTTGAACGACTGAATCGCCACGGAACCCGATGATTCTCCAGGGCAGTACCTCCTGTTAACCCCTGAATTGTAAGGTAAGATACCGGCAAAACGCGGCCGGGCAAAGCAATCCTGCTCCGCCCAGCCGCTGCATAATGCCGCAAACAAAACACCCTGCCGGTGAGTGGGTAGATCTCTTCAGCAGGGTTCTGTTTTCGTCCAGTCCGGGGCGGGCGCCTGGGTAGCAGCGCCCGCCCCTCGCTGTGTGTTTGTAAGGAGTCGGGATCCGCGTCTGGGTAGCGGCGCAGGATCCCTTATCATCTATATGTTCTTTCAGCTCGACACTAATGGGGATTAGAATCTTACATCCAGTCCATATGAAGTAGATGACTTCATCTTCAGGTCGCGAACCTGGCTCTTAACGAAGCTCTTGATCTCAGAAGGGCTTACTCTTCCTGCCAGACGGCTTTCCATTGTATTTACTGCAACGGCCTCCAGTACGTCAGCATCAGCCAGAGTGCTTCTGTTAGCTACATTAGCGAATTCTTTCTTCATCATTTCTTCCTTCATTGCAGAACCTCCATTTCATATATGAGATAAAATTTATTTTCTTTAATTTTCATCCATATACAAAGCAATGGCTGTGCCATTCGCCGTATCAACTTGGAATATTTTTTTGAATAGCCCTTTCAATAATTGAAATTTCAACGTTGAATTTTATTTAATTTATTTTCTCTTCGGGAACAGCCTCGCTGACAAAATAGAAAATATAATAAAAATGACCCATAAATGAATCAATAATCCGAAAAAAATCGACTCATTTATGGGTCAAAATCCGCAGTTTCGAAAATATCTAAAAGTTTGTTCGAACCAGTTGCGAATCAATATTCAGAAATTATTCAAATATGCCGCAGAGATCCGGCGCAGGCCCGTCCTTTTCCGCTTGACAAATCTGAAAATGGTGAAATACAGTCAGTCATGCCTTTGTTCTATAAGCACGCTAGCCCAGCAGTTCCAGGAGTTCTTCTCTGCTCAGGGACGCGCTCGCCACTGCCTCGCCGGACAGGATATCGTCCGCAAGCTTTTGCTTCGCTTCCTGCAGCTCCAGGATCTTCTCCTCTATGGTGCCCTTGGCGATCAGACGGTACACCGTGACTACCCGGGTCTGACCGATGCGGTGGGTCCGGTCCGTGGCCTGGTTCTGGGCTGCCACATTCCACCAGGGATCATAGTGGATGACCATATCCGCTCCGGTGAGATTCAGTCCAAATCCGCCGGCCTTAAGGGATATGAGGAATACCGGCACCGTGCCCCCATTGAAGGCGTCCACCAGTTCCAGCCGCTTTTCCTTCGGCGTGGAGCCCTGAATCGTATAGTATTCTATCCCCTCTTTTTTCAGGTTTTCTGCCAGCACATCCAGCATGGACGTAAACTGGGAGAACAGCAGGATCCGGTGTCCGCCGTCTATGGCCTGGCGCACCAGCTCCATGCAGGCCTCCCGTTTGGCGGAGCCGCCCCGGTAGTTTTCGTATACAAGTCCCGGCTCGCAGCACACCTGGCGGATCCGGGTGAGCTCTGCCAGGACCTGGATTTTGTTCCCGCGGAAATCCTCGTCCGTCTGGCTCCGCAGCGCCTTCTGCAGGTTCAGAACCTGAGCGCTGTAGAGTTTCTTCTGCTCCCCTTCCAGGCCAGCGTAATAGACTTCCTCCAGCTTCTCGGGCAGATCCCGGAGCACGTCCGCCTTCAGCCGCCGCAGCACGAAGGGCTGGATCATCCGGCGCAGCCGCTCCAGGGCCGCCTCGTCATCCCCCTTCACTACCGGGTTTTCCAGTTCCCGGCGGAACGTCTCGTACCCGTAGAGGAAGCCGGGCATCAGGTAATCGAATATGCTCCACAGCTCGCTGAGCCGGTTTTCTATGGGCGTGCCCGTCAATGCGATGCGGCTTTGGCTGCGGATCAGCTTGACCGCCTTGGACTGGGCCGTGTTGTGATTCTTTATGTACTGGGCCTCGTCGATCACTTCGTAATCAAAGGAAATATCCTCATACTCCGCGATGTCCCTCTTCAGCAGGTCGTAGGATGTGACGAGCACGTCCCATTCCGCCCGGTCGTTCAGTAGTCTGCGCCGCTCTGTCTTTGTTCCCGCGATCACCTGGACATTGAGCTTCGGAGCAAAACGCCGGAATTCTTCCCGCCAGTTATAGACAAGGGACGCCGGAGCCACCACAAGGGAAGGCAGCCGCTCCTCGGCAGCCGCTCCGGCAGTTTCATTTGCCTCAGCCTCGTCCTGCGCCTCCTTCTCCGCCAGGATCACCGCGATGACCTGCAGCGTCTTGCCCAGGCCCATTTCATCCGCCAGGATCCCGCCGAATCCGTAATGCTTCAGCGTCATGAGCCAGCGGAATCCCGCTTTCTGGTAGCCCCGGAGCACGCCCTTCAGCGATGCAGGCACGTCATAATCCGCATCGTCTATGGTCTTAAATTCCTTGACCAACTTTTTGAACGTCCGGTCCCGGTCCCCGTACAGTTCCTCCCGCTCCGCGATCATCCGGTCGAGATAAAGAGCCCGGAAAGCCGGGGCCTGCACCCTGCCGCTCCGCAAATCGGACAGAGACACGTCCAGAGCCTCCAGCAGATCGTCCAGCGTGCTGAAATTCTCATCGGAAAGATCCACGAAATCCCCGCTGCGCAGCCGGTGATATTTTTTCTTGCGCCGGTAGGACTGGAGCAAGTCCGCCAGCTCATCCTCGTCCATGTCCTCCGCACTGATCTTCAGATCCAGCAGGTTGCCGGAGATCGACGCGCCCACCGTTACCTTCGGCCGTCGCTGCACCTTCAGCGCCAGAAAGCTCTGGGTGCTCTGGACCTCGCCCAGATCCATGAGCCGCTGCACACCGCCCGTGAGGATGCCGAATATAACGTCCTCGTCGCCGCCGGCGCTGTATGCCCATGGGTTTTTGATTTTCTGAACAAAGACCTGTTCCAGCGTCTCTTTCACCTTTTTCTCCCTGGCCAGATTACCCGTATCCCTTCGGATATTCCGGACCTCCGGCGTCAGAGCACCGTCGCCCTCCTGCAGGATCTGCACCAGATCTGCATCCGTCTCGCCGTAGCGGGCCATGACCCGGCAGGTAGCGTCGCCCTGCTCCGCGTCGAGATAAAATGTGAACCGGACCTCCGGGGGCAGCTGCGCTTCTATGCTCTCCGGATCTTCCACATCCACCTGGGCGAATTCCCGGATTCGGGGCAGCACATCCCGGTAAAACTGGTTCAGCGAATGCCAACCGAAATTCAGGTCTACTATGCCCTTCCTGCCGTACTTCAGCAGGGGCAGCACTCGCTGATATTCCTCCAGTCCCGTGCGGAAGAGTGTATGTCCTTCCAGATAATAGGCATAGCGGCTCCCTGCAGCCATGACAGGGAATTCTCCCAGAAGCTTGACGCCGGACATCTTTCCTGATTCACCGGAAAGGTTCTTCACCTGGAATACCGGCCGGTATTCTCCTTCGCGGACTGCCAGGGTCACTGCCTTACCGGTCACATTCTCCATCTTTACCGGGTAACGGCATGCAATATCATAGACCCTGTCCATCAGGTCGCCGGAAAGAAGGAGAATATCCCGCCGTTCCTTGACGCCCGCGTCGCCGCCGTAGGGCAGTCCCTGGAACGCCGCGATGGTCTGTTTCTGTATGACCCATTTCCGGATCATGTCGAAGTATTCTCTGTTAATATCGCGGAAGCCTTCGACGGACAGCGGGATCCGGGTCTTCTTGCTGATCTCCAGATTCGCGCCCTGTTCTGCCTTTGTAATAAGCTCCGAGAGACTGCGGACTTTATACACGCGCCCCTTCCCTGCCATTCCTATGCGGAAACTCATGCCCAGGTATTCCGACGCTTCATCCCTGTAGTAGCCCGGATCGGAGGCGATAACCCGCAGCACCGGCTCCAGCACAAGAGGCGGAGCATCTCCTGTCTCAGCCGCCGCAGTATCCCCGGGCTGGAATTCCCTGAGGAACTGTTTGGATCGATACCCTGTCACATCCCCCGGATTCCTCGTCCTCAGGTATTCACCCAGCATAAGAACAAGAGCTACGGAATGTCGGCAGAATGTGAGATTATAGCCGTAACTGTAGCAGTAAAGAGATGTGCAGTACAGCTGGTCTATCCTGTTTTCGCTGAAGCGGCAGTCCACAGAGGAGATATATTCCCCGTCCTTTCGAAACAGGGTGCCGTCCGCCTTCCCCCTGCCTCTGCTGTGTATATAATCCGGATCATAGATCTGGATCTTTCCCGGGCGGATCCGTCCGAGCCGCGCCATGAGGTAGCCCGCCCGCCAGTCTGCCGGGGAGATCCGCGCATCCTTCATCATGGCAGGGAAGTCGAAGTAATGATAGGTCTTGCGAAATTCCGCTTCCATCTGCTCCATGTATGCTTCCCTGGACGGGACCTGGATCCCGCGCTGAGCCGCTTCCTCTTCCAGGGATGGGTTCAGAGGGTTGTTCGTAAAGAATTTGTCCTCCAGGGCATACATCGCCGCGGCCCCGTGGGTGCATGTACCACCGGGAGCGCCGCAGGTGCACTGGATCCCTGTCAGTTTATGGTCTGCGGAATCCAGCCGCACATCCACAAGACTGACAGCTGCCGCCGCGGACGCAAGTACTCTTACCCGGTACTCATGGGGCTTTGTCCTCTCCGCGGCTGCCAGCCCCTCTTCAAACATCCGCTCGCCCTGGATCTTATCCTGCTGGGGAAATGAGCTTCTCCATATTAACATGTCTGCTCCTCCGCTTTGTTCTCCCGTATGGGGAACAGGATCTCCGTCGTATATATTTTCTCTTCTTCCATGGCGTGGAACGTGGCGTGCATATCCTCGCAGATTTTCTTACACGTCCTTACGCCGATGCGGGTGCTCTCCACCTTCTTCGCTTCCTCCCATATGTGGTTCTGGAGGACGAATTTCAGACGGCCGGCGATGACGTCCGCCTTGATCTCTACAGGAAAATGGAAATTCGCGTATTTCATGATATTAGAAAACAGGTTGTCAAAGAGCCTTCGGATCGCGGAGATATCCACCTCGACCATGACCCCTTCCGGGATGTGATACTGCAGCTCCACCTTATACTCATAGCTCATGACCTCTGCCACATGCTCTACCAGGATCTGCTGGAACAGAATGCCCCCGTCCACTTCCTCCAGCTCCTTCTCCTGATCTTTTCCGAAGACAAGAAAATACCGAAACAGCTTATCAGACAGATCCTTCAGCTGAAATGCCTTGTCTCGGCAGGACGCGATATACCTTCTCAGCTCCTCCTCCGACGTATACTCCTGGCCCTCTATAATATCCAGGTATCCGATCAGGGACGTCAGGGGAGTCCGGATGTCGTGGGACATGGCTGTGATGAGCTGAGTATTCGCGTCGAAGGCCGCTTTCTCATTATTCATTTTCTCTATGATCGAGTTTCTCATGGTGTCTACGCTGGAGGCCAGGTTGCCGATCTCGTCCCTCGCGCCGGTACGGATCTCCTTGTCCAGGTCGCCCTCACTGATCTCGTAGACCACATCCGAGAGGTCGATGACCCTGCGCAGAACCCGGCGGTTATACAGAAGGATGACCAGCAGGAACACCGCCGCGGACAGGACGATTTTCAGGATATCCATCATGTCATACCAGTGATATTCCGGGCTTACATTCAGGTAAACACAGTATTTCTGGTCCGCGAATTTTACGATCCGGTTATTCAGGTCGCTCTTAAACTCCCTGGGAGCCGCGGACTTCTGCTCCTCGCTGCCCGGATCCGTCTCCGCGCTGCGCTGGCGGGCCAGGGTGCTGCTCTGATCCGCACCTTCCTGCTTTTCCGTATCCACCAGCCACCCGGCAGAAAACAGGTCGTGTTTGCTGTCATAGACGATGAGCTGCGTGTATTCCTGGTCTTCCACCCACTGCTGAAGCTTGCGGCTGTCGGTGCCCTTTACATTATTTTCTTTAACAAAGTCCCGGAAGCGGACGTATTTCTCATTCACCAGCCGGTTCCTTGCTTTCTCATTCAGATACAGTTTCTCGGCCGTCACTGATTCCGCAAAAGAAAGAAGCAAAAAAGTCCCGCCCATGAGCAGCGCTGCGATCACAATAGCCACAGCGAGCTTCAGGTTCAGGGACAAAAATGGCTTTTTACTGAAAGCCTTCAGAAATGCGTATTTTATCTTAGTCAATCCGGTAACCCTTTCCCCACACCGTACGGATGATCTTCGGTTTGTTGGCGTCCGTCTCCAGCTTCTTGCGCAGGTTCAGAATATGGACCATGATCGTATTGCTGGCAGAGGGGATGTAAGGCTCTCCCCAGACATTCTCATACAGGTCTTTGTTCTGGACGACCTCTCCCCGGTGCTCCATAAAATACAGGAGGATATCGAATTCCTTTTCCGTCAGGTTTATCTTCTTCCCGTCCCGGTGCACCGCCCTGGTCCGGACATCCACCTTTACATCCGCCACGACCCGCTCCGTAGAAAGGCGGTCATTCTCCTGGGGCGCTGCGTCATATTCATTGTGCCTGCGGATCAGGGACTTGACCTTCATCAGAAGCTCCGTCTGGGAGAAAGGCTTGACCAGGTAATCGTCTCCGCCGCTGGTATAGGCGTCCACCTTGTCGCTGTCCTGGGACTTGGCTGTCAGAAACAGCACCGGCACCGAGGACCGTGCCCGTACTCTGGCGCAGACCTCCACGCCGTCCATGCCGGGCATCATGATATCCAGAATCATCAGATCCAGAGGCGCGCCGCTGTACACCCGGTCCACTGCCGTCTGTCCGTTTTCCGCCTGCTCCACATCATAGCCCTCGCTGCTCAGCATGACAGACAGGACTTCTCGTATGTTCGGATCGTCATCCACGATCATGATTCGATTATGGGTCATAACTGTGTTCCCCTTTTCTTTTTCTCGATGATCCGGTCCACTGTCAGAAACAGAATCACCGTTCCGATCGCCGCCGCAAGAGTCGATACGCCCGTCAGCATGCGGGCGCCGCCGTGATCCAGGATGAACCCGCCGAAGAAGCTTGCCGCAATGCCGCTGACTGTCGCCATAATGGTAAAGAGGGACTGCCCCTTCACCGCCTCGCCCCGGCTCATGACCTCGTTGGTATACTTCACCATAGCGGGCAGGAACAGCGCGTAGCTCACGAGCTGCAGGATATGGGCCAGCAGGATCCCCGTCACCGAACGGGATAGGAATACCAGGCCGATCTTCGCCGTAAATCCGACAGCAGATACTTTCAGCAAAAATGATGTGCTGAACTTCCGGTTGATCCAGTCGAAACAGAACATAGTGGGGATCTCCAGGAATGCCATGAGGGAGAGGACCCTTCCCATGTCCACACTGTCGCCCCCTACATCCTGTACGACCTGCAGCATGAAGATATTCAGCACCTGGTTATGGATATACAGGAAGAACACACCGATATTCAGCACGAAAAACAGCCCGTTCCTGCGGACGAAATCCACGAGGTTGATGTCTTCCTTCTCTTCTTCCCATTCTTTCTTTACGTTTACATTGTTCGCCCGGATCTTCTCATACTGGAGCCATGTCAGCCACACCGTCAGGACGATCGCTGCCATGAATACCAGATCAAGCCCGGGAAGGACCTCCGACCCGTGCTGCTTCACCACCGATCCGAGGATCAGGCATAGTATGGAATATCCCAGAGACCCGCCGCATCGGCACATGCCGAAGTTCATGTTCGCGCCGCACTCCTCCAGCTTAAAATTCAGAGAATTGTACAGCGGCTGCAGGGATGCGTGAACCCCGAGGATCACCGCGTATATTACAAAGACCAGCGGGCCCGCGCCCCGGAAAATGAGCAGGAGCCCCGTGAGCCCCATCATGAACAAAGTCATGATCTGCGATATTCCCACCAGTGAGATCCGTTTGGACCGGTCCGCAAGATCCGCTGTGAAGGGCTGGATCAGCACGGACAGGATATTAGAAATTGCGACGATCACGCCGATCTCCGAATTGGTGTACCCCCGGCCCAGGAGGAGCACCGACGAAAAGCTGCTGATCGCGGCGAAAACCGCCCAGTACGTAAAGTGGATCGATCCGTACTCCAGATTAAGTAACTTATTATTCATCCGATATCGTTAACTGCTTTCTTTCCTAAATAAGATCAAACTCTAGTAGATTGGTATAGTAAAAGTCGGTGAGCTCCCGGATCTCCTTCTGATCCACCTCGCTGACAGAATCGTAGATGCCTACGGTATGGAATCCCGCAGCCTTCGCCGTGCGAATGGAATAGAGCCCGTCCTCTATGACCCAGACGTCCTCTGGCTTCCTGTCCATCCGCTCTGCGGCAGCGAAGAAAATGTCGGGGCTGTCCTTGGTCGTATCCATCTCGCGGCAGCAGTAGATCTGGAGAAAATAATCCAGCATGCCCAGCCGCTCGAGAGCCGGCTCCATGCACTGCCGGTCTGTGGATGTGGCCACCGTCATGGGAACGCCCGCGTCCTTCATGCGCTGCAGAACGTCCGCCGCGCCTGCCTTGGGCATCACCTCGTTATAGTAAAAGGCCTTCATCTGCTCGTTGATGCCCTCAGCGACCTCCGGAACACTCTGGTCCAGACCGTAGCGTTTGATCATGTACCGGGCGCCCGTTTCCGACGTCTCCGCGAACAGGATGTCCCCCAGGTTCGGTTCCGCCTCGATCCCCAGGGTAGCCAGGTACCGGGCGCCTGCGTCATGCCAGGTGGGCATGCTGTCCAGCAGCGTTCCGTCCACATCCCAGATCACGCCGCCCCGACGGAACTCATCCATTGCTTCGTTTAAATGCATAGTTCAGTTTATATCCCTTTCCATCTCTCTGTCCGGTATACTTCAGCAGATTGCCGTCACTGTCAATGCCCAGCTCATCATCAGAGAGTTTCAGTTTCTTCGAGTCCGTAAGAGACCAGCTGCCGCTCTGGTCCACCTGCTTGCCGCTGAGGGTGCCCTTCATGGTGTAGGATCCGTCAGAGTTGACCTTAATAGTACACGTACCTGCCTTCTCCGTGCTGCCGTCGCTGTAAAGAATGCCCGCAAGCTTCCACGTGCCCTGGTATTTCTTCTTCATCTGATCGTCGGATTTGCCCTCGGCAGTATCCGCAGTGGTATCCACATCCGCCGGATCCTCCGATGCCTGCTCCGAATTGTTCTCGCTGTCCTTCTCCGCCTCATCGGACTTGTCCGCTTCCGCGCTGCTGTCCGCCTGCTGCGCCGCGCTTTCCGCCTCGGAAGCAGCGGATGCTTCCGCAGCAGACTCTGAGGAAGAGCCTGCTGCCGCATCGGTGCGGCCCTTCTCTGCCGGCCCGCAGGCTGCGAGACAGCATACAAGTCCGGCTGCCAAAACTACCGTCAGTAATTTCTTTCTCTTCATCTCGTCTCTCGAACCCCTGATTATTCTAATGTTCCATGTACATTTCTCCGGTATCCAGATCATACCACCGGAACACGCCCTGGTTGTAAATGATATATGTGTGGGGCGAATCCTCCTTTGGTATGGACACGGAACCCGGATTTACATAAGTATAAGCCGGATGATCCTCCGTCTTGCTGTGCGCCTGGAATATGGGCACATGGGTATGTCCGTGCAGCAGAACATCGCCTGACGCCAGAGGCGGCAGGTTCTGTTCATTATAAACATGGCCGTGGGTGACAAAGATCTCCCGGCTGCCGTCCAGGATCAGGGCGTACTCTGCCAGGACGGGAAAGTCCAGCACCATCTGGTCCACTTCCGCCTCACAGTTGCCTCTGACACAGAGAATCTGGTTTGCCATGGGATTCAGCATGGCGATGACCTCCTTGGGCGCGTAATCCCGGGGCAGGTCATTCCGCGGCCCGTGATAGAGGATGTCGCCCAGCAGCATCAGCCTGTCAGCGCCTGATTCCCTGTATGCCTCCATCATCTTCCGGCAGTAATAAGCCGATCCGTGAAGATCGGAGGCGATCATCATATTCATCTGCTTCCCTCTCCATTCTCTGGTTTACCAGCTTCCATAGACACTGATGCCGCTGCCTTCTTTAAATACTACGACGAACCAGTGCTTTCCGGGGTGATTGCCGTCAATTCCGTTATCCCGAATCGCCTTGACCGCGTCCGATTCCTGAATCTGCTTAAGCGTATCGTCGTCAACGGTCTGCCCGCTGAATTCCAAAATTTCTTCTCTAGTCATGTGTTCACACTTTCTTTTCGCGTCACGCAGCCCGCCGCAAGGCGTGCTTCTCCATTCTTCCCAAAAGTATACCATACTTGCCGTGGGACTTCAACAAACTGGGCTTTGTACATAACCGCACAGCATGGGTTTCCATAAAAAAAAGAGATGCTGCCCTCCGGGTAACATCTCTTCTTTTCTGCGTGTTCGTTTGAATGTACGCGTCCGATTAACGCTTGGAGAACTGTGAAGCCTTACGGGCCTTCTTCAGTCCGTACTAAACTCCTTTGAGCGCCGATTTTCCTTGGTATTCCGGGCTTTTCCGGCTTTTCAATGTTCAGTTGTCCTATTCCTTAAC
>OMXT01000094.1 GCA_900315125.1 uncultured Eubacteriales bacterium | reverse complement strand
GGTTTGTATGCGTCTGAAAAAAGGCACAAAAAAATCCGCTGGCCATTGAAATCAGCGGAATTCGTTGCAATGTAAAAGGTCCAGAGTCTTGCCTCTGAACCCCCAAAAATGGTGGAGATGAGGAGAGTCGAACTCCTGTCCGAAAGCATTTCCACGGCAACTTCTCCGAGCGCAGCTGGTGATTTACGTTTCGCTCGTCCGGACGCCCATCAGCAGGCTTGCGGATCTGCTATCCCGTTGGTCCCCTGCAGCTCCGGGAAAGGCTGCAGAGTTTTCCTGTATGATCGATACCAGATCACCGGCCTACAGGTAAACCGGAGCTGATACGCACGGCAGACTGCTTATGCAGCCAGTGCCATAGGTGCGAAATTATTATTCTTTTTAGCGTTTATATTTAAACGGCCACTTTTAACGTAGACTTGGCGACTACGGCTCGCTTATGCTGCTTCTATACCCCCGTCGAAACCTTTACACCCCCGTGTTGTACGCGGCCCGGTCAGGGCTTTGTTGTATAGTATATACCACCCGGGATAAAAAATAAAGCAGTTTTCCGGAATTTCTACGCGGTACGTTTCCTGTGCGTCTTGAACGTAAAGAGAACGACCATATATCTGAGAAATGAGCGTGAGAAAGAGCACTAAGCGCGAAGAAATTGAGTTGGTTGCGATCATGCGGATCGAGAAACGTTATCTCGGCAAGTTGAATTCGTTCGCTGAAATGATTTTTTCTTGAAGGCAATTACGATATAATTATAATATAAGTATAGATAAGATTTCATTTGAATGGGATGAGAATAAGATCGAATCAATAAGAAGAAGCATAATGTTTCTTTTGAGGAGGAGCCAGAATGAGAACGGAATACGATTTTTCGGGTGCTAAGAAGAACCCGTATGCGAAGCATTTGAAAAAACAGATAACGATCAACATCGATGAGGATACGATCGAGTACTTCAAGAATGAGGCAGAAGAAACAGGTATTCCTTATCAGACGCTGATCAATATTTTCCTGTCGGACTGTGCATCTCAGGGGAAGAAGCTGAAACTTGTCTGGGAATAAAAGAATAGGATGATCGATGATCGTATGCAGACGGACTTTCGGGTCCGTCATTGTGCTTGTTTCAGTGCGAGGGGTAATATACTATTAATAATTGCTTATACTTTCTGATTTACGTTACTTAATGTCGCCTGGCATGATGCGGCAAATCAGAATCTGCAGAGTATGGAAACATTTATGGAAGAAGTATTACGGCTAAAAAAAACAGAGAGGAATTGCGGCGAAGATGGAATATATCTGGAACAGTGATCCTGACAGTGATCCATTCGGCGCGGATAGATAGAGACTGGTGAGAAGAGAATATCAGAATGGAATTAACAGATTTCACGGAGAACGAGCAAAACAGATCAATCAGGGGCTTTCTACAGCAGTTGTTTCCGATCAGGCTGCCGCGGACAAGATCCTGGCATTAGTGCCGGATGGATACGGAAGATCATCACGGACATCTTTGACGAAAAAATGAACAAGCATAAGATCGCCAAATAGATTGGAGGACCAATAATGGCTGAATTTGAAGAGAAATCGGAGAGGAATTAAGATGAAAAAAGTGATATCTGCACTTGTGATTGCAGCTATGACAATTTCCTTCCTGACGGCTTGCGGAAATGGAGCCTCAGATTCCCATGATAGCCGGGATGAGCAAATTTCAGGGCAATCAATCAGTACGGATGAACCCGGGGCGGCGGATCGGCAGAGGGACGACTGCCAGCGCACGCCTCTTGTGATGGTGGATGGAAAGCTTTATTCAAGTACTGGCTATGTGACACATATGCTAAAATGTGGGACTCCTGATGGGACTATTAAAACGCAAGTATCTCAAACTCAAGTACCCGCACAGGATGATGAGTCCAATTTCTGTAAAGACGTTGACTATCAGCTCGATTCGGATGACTGCATTATCCTTTTCCTGCCAGAAGGACATTCCGTTTTTCGGGATGTAAATGCAGACAGAAGTACAATGCCGTCTGTTGTTGCAAATTTTGATGCAAAGGTAGAAGAAGCAGTGAATCCCAATGAGGCTAGGGTAAAGGTTACCTATGTGCCTGACACATACGGCATTTCACAGAACTTCATGGATTCTGAACTAATAGTTGATCTGGATACGGCAGAAGTGCCTGTTGAACCCAAAGTCGGAGATAATGTGCGAATCTGGTTTTCCGGAACTATAGAGGAAGCATTGCCGGCCCGGGTCGGGGCATATCGGCTGGAAGTTCTGGAAGACTCGTAAAGAGCAGGTGAACTTTTTCGGATAAGAGGATTACAGGGCACAGTCCCTGTCTTTTCTTGCGGAATATCCAGTTTGTAAGGGAATAACTACATGGCCGGAGGGCTGATCAATTCGGATCGCTCCCCGCCTTTTCTCATGCCCTGAACCAGGGAGGAAGAAGAGCGGGAACGATATGAGCATTAAATTTCACGCCTCAGAGGCGCTCAAATTGACATGCATGCTGAAAGAACGCCGAGACAGAGTGATAAATTTCTGTGTAATGAAATTTTCTATCAATGGGACTTTGCAAATTGCATGTCACATTTCTCCAGTCTGTTTGTTATATTAGTAGAGAGACTTGAAGGAGGGGGGAGTGATGGACGAGAAACTGCTTACACAGCTTTATCGAATGTACAGCAGAGAACTGCTGTTATATCTGATCAGCCTGTGCCATGATGCACCATTGGCTGAGGACCTTCTTCAGGAGACTTTTTTAAAGGCAATCCTGTCATTGAACGCTGCACATACTAATATGCGCGCGTGGCTTTATACGGTCGCACGGAATCTGTGCTTTAATGCCGTGAAGAAACGTGACAGAGAAGCGCAGGGCAGGATGTTAGATCATGAGTACAACCTTAATTCGCCGCTGGATCAATTGTTGGATGAGGAGCGGGACCATGCACTGTATATGGCACTGAACCAGTTGGAACACCGGAAGCGGGAGGTACTGGTCCTTCAGTACTTTGGGGGGTTAAATCAGAAAGAGATCGCCCATGTGCTTGGTATCACGGCAGAAAATGTCCGCATGATCGCTCATCGCGGCAGGCGGGAACTTAAGAAAATACTGGAAAAGGAGGGCTGCTATGACTTATCGTGAATTGCTCCGCTTATATAAAGAGGGAAAGCTGAGCGAACCGGACAGAAGTGAAGTGGCATCGGCAATTGAAAGGCAGGATGCGATCAGTGAATATCTTTATGAAGAAGATGATCTGAGCAATATGAGTACCGGTGACGAGGCTGAAATAAACGTACCAGACAGCGAACCCGTCATAAGATTGATCCGAAAGAACATCCGAACAGCCTTTGTTAAAATGGGAGTTGCTGTAGCTGTCATTCTTCTTATCCTTGGGCTTTTCGCTGCCTTTGGCCTGCCGAGGATCGTTGATCATTTATATTACGATCCGACTATTTCTGCATACGACGGTGACCGGGGTGACGGAGTGGATATGAATCAGCTGGAGCTGGATATGCGTGTTTACAGCGAACTCTTTCTCCCATTGCGATATATGGATGCCGCTTACGCGGAAGCCGAGGGCTATGGCAATTACAACTTCTATCTGACACAGACCGCCTATCCGATCTACAGCAAACCGGCAGCTGCAGGAGGGAAAATCAGCCGAAATAGAATTACTTTCTATGATCCGTCCGTGCTGGATCCTCCAGTGGACAATGTGTTTGAATGGACTTCACAGACGCTTGACACGGGAAAGGCTCTAAGTGAACAGATGGGCAAGACTCGTGAAGTGAACGTCATTGACGATAAGACGGGAAAAGACACTGTGAAGAAAGAGCGCATCTCCCCTAATTCTACAGTCGGCGGGCCGGAAGAGGCGCGAGCATATATTAAGAACATGCCTGCGGGCGAATATACAGCGTATCTGTCACTGGACCGTATCATCAGTTATGAGGATGCCTGCAGGCTGGCAGATAACTGGAATCTCGGGCCCTGGTGGTGCGGAATCTGGTTAGGAAGTCACGGGGAGCAGATCATGGGCATGAGGGGCAGCCTGCTTTCTTACGACGATCAGTCTTCTGTAGACGGATATTCTTACCTCCTGGGCTATGAGGACAGCAAGAAGGAAGACGGATCTTCGGCATCCTCTGCCGGGGAGAACTATTCTGCCGAATATCCCAGGCATGCCAGGGAACACTTCCTGAGTCTGCTCCAATACATGAAAGACCAGAAGAACTTTGACCGCATGATGAACATCGAGGAGGTCTTGCTTTCTGATGACGGGGAGGACGGGCCTGCAGACTATGTTAAAAAGCATGGTCTTAAGGTCTACGGTATTGCCATCCGCGCTGACAAAGCCAAATTATTAAAGCTCCTGAACGATGATGCAGTGTATACTATCAGTGTGGAATGAGCTTAGCGGGAACCTGCAGTTTTCTTATGCGACAGATAGTACTGATGAAACGGGAGGAGATTTGTCATGCGGAAACATATAAGTAAGGGAGCTTCTTATTGCAAAATCTGTCTTTGTATTCTGGCAGCTGTCAGCTTCACATTCTGCCTTTGTTCCTGCGGAGATCAGGCGGAGAAACAGGTGAAAGCATATTCGGGAAAGGATATTCAGGAATTGATCGAATACCAGCTCCCGGAAGGGTATGAGGCGTTTCCCAGCGGTTATGAACCTTATGGGAAAAATTTAAAAATCGATATTGTTCCAAAGGGTGCCAACGATGCGTCGGAAGGATTTTGCGTCAGTCTTTTGGCGTACAAAGGCAAGCCGGCGGGTTCCGGCAGGCAGGGAACATTGAAAGATTATATCGGAGATGCCGATAACTCCAAGACCATTGATATCGACGGCGAAGCCGGATATATCGTCCCGGAATATCATGATAATTCCGATATACCCGTGCCCGCCATCTATGTACAGCATGAGGATTATGTATTCGGTCTGGATTACTATAA
This sequence comes from uncultured Eubacteriales bacterium, assembly GCA_900315125.1. Lineage (GTDB taxonomy): Bacteria > Bacillota > Clostridia > Peptostreptococcales > Anaerovoracaceae > Aminicella. The sequence continues at coordinate 28,542 of OMXT01000094.1, read as the reverse complement.
AGATGATCCTTCAGAAAAGGAAATCCGGCGGATGTATGACTTTGCGGAGAGTATGTCGTTTACGAAATACGACGGTCCCCGGGAATGAAAGAAAAACGACAAAGGATACAAGAGGTTCCGGTATGCTCCGCCCTCTGTTTAAATCCATGATCAAACATGGAAACCCGGTGGTACTGTTCAGGCTGACTGAACTCAGATACGGCATGTATACTATCCTTTCAAAATTCGTTCGAACGATTCAGCCTGGAAATTCATTTTGGCAATATAATTATAATCATGGTAATATAGCGATATTATTTCAAAAACATGACAATATAATTATAGTAGTTACGGCGGAAGCGAACAAGTATTGAAAAGGAGATTCATGGATTATTTTGTTTATGGGACGGAAGAGACAGAATATCTGAAGAGTAAAGACAAGAAGCTTGCTGCAGTGATCGATCGCATCGGTCATATCGATCGTCCTGTGGATACGGATCTTTTCTCTGCTGTGATTCACCATATCATCGGCCAGCAGATATCCACGAAGGCCCAGCAGACGCTTTGGGAGCGGATGAATGATGATCTCGGGAGTATAACTGCGGAGAGCCTGATCGAGGCAGGAAGAGATAAGATTCAGGCGTATGGGACAACATACAGGAAGGCGGATTATATCCTTGATTTTTCAGAGAAGGTGAAAAGCGGGCAGTTTGATATCGCTGCGGTAGAGCATATGTCTGATGAGGAGGCGATAAAGGCTTTGTCAGAGCTGAAAGGGATTGGGGTATGGACGGCTGAGATGATCCTTCTATTCTGCCTGCAGAGACCAGACATATTAAGTTATGGAGATCTGGCCATCTTGCGAGGTATGCGGATGGTATACCATCACCGGGAGATGGACAGGAAGAAGTTTGAAAAGTACAGGAAAAGGCTGTCGCCGTACTGCAGCGTGGCAAGTCTGTATTTCTGGGCTGTTGCAGGCGGAGCCATTCCGGAGATGAAAGACTATGCACCGAAAAAGAGGAAGTAATAAATGCCGGACACGGTGTATGAAAGAATACTGGAGGAGCTGAGATGCAGTATACGAGTCATTATGAATCGCCAATCGGCGGCATCACATTGGCCAGCGATGGGGAGGCTTTGACCGGACTGTGGTTTGACGGTCAGAAGTACTTCGCTCTCTATCTGGACCGTGAGCATGAGGAAAAAGAACTTGCGGTTTTTGAACTCGCGAAAAAATGGCTGGACGTCTATTTTTCCGGCAAGGATCCGGATTTTAAAGTGCCGCTGCATTTTACAGGTTCGGGTTTTCAGAATGAGGTCTGGGAAATACTTTATTCGATCCCTTATGGTCAGACCATGACATATGGAGGGATTGCTAAAATCATTGCCGAGAAGCGGGGACTTTCGCGTATGTCAGCGCAGGCTGTCGGAGGCGCTGTAGGCCGTAATGAAATTTCTGTCATAGTTCCCTGCCACAGGGTCGTAGGAACGAACGGAAGTCTGACCGGCTATGCAGGCGGGATCGATAAGAAAATATGGCTGCTTGAACATGAGGGCGCAGACATGGACGGTCTTTTCCGGCCGAAGCACAGCACTGCGCCATAATGATCCGTATCCGTTTCCATGCGAGTCCAAACTATAATTACTATGGAGGAAGGACAAAAGATATGATTCAGGACCAGAAACTGACGGAGTCAGTAAAGAACTTTTTGCCTTCTCAGGGAGCGGCGCTGGTGGGGGTCGGGGATATGGAAGGCGTGGAAAACTGCCCATACCGCTATGCTGTCTCCATTGCGATACCCATTCCTGCAGCAATCGTAAAGCCGGTGCAGGAAAGACCGACGCCGGAATACTGCCAGACGTACACGGAGATGAACCGCAGCCTGGATGAGATCGTGCTGGCTGGAGAACGTTACCTGAGAGAAAGGGGCTTTCAGGCATATGCCCTTACGACTGACCGGGTAAAGATGCGGGATCATGTCACATCTGTCCTGCCTCATAAAACCGCTGCTGTCCGGGCAGGTCTGGGCTGGATTGGGAAGAACTGTCTGCTGATTACAGAACAGTACGGCTCAGCAATTCGGCTGTCCACGATCTACACGGATGCTCCACTTGTTACCGACGAGCCGGTCAGCAGCTCGAAGTGCGGCGCCTGCAGGCTCTGCGTCAATGCATGTCCGGGTCATGCGCTGAAAGGAACGCTCTGGAACGCAGGAACATCAAGATCGGAGATCGCGGACATAGAGAGCTGCCTGAGCGCAATGCTCGCCATTACGAAAGAGAGCCTTGGCTTTGAGAAGGATATCTGCGGACGGTGCTTTGCTGTATGCAGATATACCAGAGCATATCTTAAGCGGCAGGATAAGGTGGAGGGCTGAGGAATATGCGGGAAAACGCATAATCGCAGAGGTCTGCCGTATATCAGGAAACGGGATGAATCCCTGTGTTTACCAGCATTATCGCGGAATCGATCCGGACCGGCGCTTCCGCATCTTCCGCGCTTTGCGGCGGCGATGGACCCGCTTCCGCAGCCAGGTCTCCCAGAAAAAACGCAGGGTGAAAAAGGCTGTTGCCATGGTCGCGATGAAGAAACCGAGAAAACCCAAGGCAGGTATCCCGAAGATCTTCGGCGACATGTCTGTCGTGCAGAGGATCGCTGATCCCACGAGGAGGGCGGCAATGCACATGCCGATGACCAGGTTGCGCACCGCAGCCCGGATGATCACTACGGTTGGCTGAGAAAGGTTCAGCCTCAGGTTCATTCTGGACTCGCCGGACAGGTACTCCTTCAGCGCGTCCGTTGCAAGGCCCGGGATCTCCACGCTTTTCGACATGGATCGCCAGAGCCGCCGCCCGTCGGTTGTCAGTTCATCCCGCCAGTCGATATCATGGAACATCTGCTGGGTTACGCGCTGCTCCGCGATGGCAGACATGCTGATATCCGGGCTGATCTTGGCAAACACTCCCTCCATCTGTGCCAGGCTCCTTCCCAGCATGGTCACGCCGTGGGGCAGGGCGATGCCGTTGTTTTTCATAACGTCGAACATGTCGAGTACCGCTGTGCTGATGCTGATGTCCCCCATATTCTCGCTGCCGTATTTATCGAGGTAATTTCTGAGATCCTCGTAGAGTTTCCGGCGGTTCGGAGGTTCCTGAAAGTCACCCAGTTCTATGACCGCCTCCTCGACCATCCGTACATCGTGCAGGGCGATGCCCTTCACGCCCCGACCCATGATCTGGCGCAGCCGTTCGGTGAGCCGTCCCATCATGCCCATGTCAAGCCAGACGATCTTTCCGTCCCGGATCTTGACGTTCCCCGGGTGGGGATCCGCATGGAAGAAGCCGTCGTCCATGATCTGCTTTATATAATTGTCAACGAATTTCGCACCTATTTCGTCCAGATCGTAACCAAGTCCGAGGAGAGCCTCCGCATCATCAATGGCGATCCCATCCACATATTCCATGACCAAAACCCGGTCTGTAGTGTACTCACGGAAGAGTTCGGGCACGTAAACGTAGAGGATGTCCCGGTTCAGTTTCCGGAACTCCTGCATGTTCGCTGCTTCCTTCAGGAAATCCATCTCCTCCTGGGCTACGGACCACATTTCATCCAGGACCATGTCAAAATCCGCCACATCTGCAAGGCCGCCCACCGGAGGCATATGGCTCACCAGGCGATGGAGCAGGCCGATATCCCGGGCCATCGTATCATAGATGCCTTTGCGCTGGACCTTAACGACTACTTCCTCACCGCTTTTCAGCGAAGCGCGGTGCACCTGGGCGATGGAAGCAGACCCAAGGGGATTCTCTTCGATCGTCCTGAATATCTCGTAGGGGTCACAGCGGTAGCTGTGGGTCAGCACATCCAGCACGTCAGAGAAGGGCATGGGATCCACATCGCTGGTCAGCTTCATCAGCTCGTCGCAGTAGCGCTTCGGCAGGATGTCCGAATGCAGCGACATGATCTGCCCCAACTTGACATAGGTGGGTCCCAGATCCTCCAGGATCTGCCTGAGCTTTTCCGGTGTGATGCCCCGGGTCACATGATATTTGCGAAGGATGGCACGGATCTCCCGAAACCGGGCGCTGCTGTCATTTTTCTTCTCATTTATCTCGGGCATATTGCTGTATTACTCTGCGTCTTCTGCGTTTTCGTCCTTAGCGGCAAGGATCTGTTTCAGCTCGTTCAGTTCCTCAGCGGAAAGACCGTCCAGCATGGACTTGATATCCCGCTTCTCCGGTTTTTCTGCGGCCGGTTCAGCCTTTGTTCCCGCTGCCTCCGGCTTCTTCTCCCGGCTTTCCCTGACCGTGCGCTTCAGCTCCTGGTTCAGAGTCTTGCCCTGTTCTACGGTGATCTCACCTTTCTCCACCATGCTGCTGACCAGTTCATCCGCCTTTTCCGCGCTCATAGCCAGGGCGCCGACGCCTGCGAGGAAAATCTTGCGTGCTGTTTCTGACAGGTAATTCTTGTTGTCCATAGTAAACCTCCTTAGAGTAAAACAACCAGTTTAGGCAGAAAGATCACGCATCCGACGATGGCTGCGCATATGGCAGCCGCAAGGACTGCGCCCGCAGCTGCGTCTTTCGCTTTCTTGGCCAGGGGCCTGCGTTCTTCTGTCACAAGGTCCACTGCTGCCTCTACTGCTGTATTTACCAGTTCCAGGCTGATGACCAGAGCGATGAAGACCGCGCACACGAACCACTCCGTCTCCGATATATGGAGAAGGAGCCCGAAGATCACGACCAGCACGGTCGCTGTCAGGTGGATCTTGATGTTCCGTTCGTCCCGGATCGTGCGCCAGATGCCCTGGAACGCGTATCCGAAGCTCTTGTAAAGGGGTTCGTGTTTTCTCATCGCCAGCCTCCGTCAGCCTGTTTATAGTACTAATATACTACTTTGGATCGAAAAAATCTATCATAGCCGCTGCTGTAAACCCTGTGGTACTTGCAGAAATATTACTGTTATGTTCCCAGGATCGATTATTTCTGCTAAAATTTCGGTAGAAATTACATTGCAATGTTACTTTTACCGGAGGTTTAGAAGACATGTATATAGAAAGAGCGGTAGAATCACTTATAGAGAGGACAGCACATTCGTTTCCTGCTGTTGTCGTTTATGGTCCGCGACAGGTTGGGAAGTCGACGACTGTAATGAAATTATATGGAAGCAGGATGAGCTCAGTTACGTTGGACGATGCGGAGGACCGGCGCCTTGCTCAGGAAAATCCCAGACTGTTTCTGGAAACGTGGAAGTGGCCTGTGATTATTGATGAGATTCAGAAAGCCCCAAATCTGCTTGATGCGATAAAGATCGAGATAGACAGACAAAAGGCGCTCTGGCTGAAAAATGACGAAAGGCTGAAGCTGATGTATATTTTGACCGGTTCCAACAGATTTGAACTGCAGCAGGGGATATCGGAATCCCTGGCAGGGCGCTGCGGTATCGTGGAAATGGACAGCCTGAGCCAATCAGAAAAATATCATGAGCATGCGCCGGTCTTTCATCCGGATCTGCAGTCTCTGCGTGATCGCGAACGGAATTCTAATGTTAAATACAGGACGAGAGCGAGGATTTTTCAGGATCTGTTTAATGGCGGGATGCCTGATGTGGTCACAGGTATGGCAGAACGGGATCTGTATTACCGCTCATATATTGATACGTATATTGAAAAGGATGTGCGGCAGCTTATCAAGGCTTCCAGTGAAATGCAGTTTCGCAATTTCATATCTATTCTCGCGCTCCGTACTGGACAGGAAGTGAAATATGACCGGATCGCGTCCGCAGCGGGGATCGATGCGCGCACCTGCCGTCAGTGGATGTCGATACTGGAAACATCAGGGCTTATATATATCCTGCAGCCTTATATGTCGAACATTTCTAAACGGATCATTAAGGCGCCTAAGCTGTATTTCATGGATACAGAGCTTTGTGCTTATCTGTGCAAATGGCCGACGGCTGAGATGGTTGAAAAGGGTGCAATGGGCGGGGCGTTCTTTGAGACATATATCACATCAGAAATTATAAAGAACCTTCGCGCTCATGGTGTGGATCCCAGACAATATCTGTTCTATTATCGGGATATCGACCAGAAAGAAATCGATCTGATTTATGCAGAAACAGACAGGATATATCCAATTGATATAAAAAAGGGAATTGCTCCGGAAAAAGCGGACAAGAATTTTTCTGTTTTGAAAAAATATAAAATGCCTGTTGAGGAAGGCATTGTAATCGATTGCTGTGACAGGATGCGTCCTATCAATGAAAATGCATGGTATTTTCCCGCATTCCTGGTGTAAGATCATCAGAAGAAATCAACAGGCCAAAATGGCTGTGGAAATATCAGTGAGGTAGTAATTATGGCAGAACTAAAGATGAAAACGTTCAATGAATTATCTCTGGACGAACTGTACAAGATCCTGAAACTGCGGGTCTCGGTCTTCGTCGTAGAGCAGAACTGTCCCTACATGGAACTCGACGATTGTGATCAGAAATCTGTCCATGTATGGCATGAGGAAAATGGGGAGATTCAGGCGTATCTGCGGGTCATGGACAGGGGCATAGAGAGTGAGCATGTCTCGATCGGCAGAGTGATCTCGGTCAAGCGGCGCTCCGGGATGGGCAGCAGGATCCTTGCGGAGGGGATCAAAGCGGCACGGGAATATTTCAACGCGGATCATATTTATCTGGAAGCCCAATCCTATGCCAGGACACTCTATGAGAAACAGGGATTCCGGCAGATTTCAGAAGAATTCCTGCTGGATGGGATCCCCCATATCAAGATGCTGCTGTAAATAGGTTCAAGAGGGCGTGCTGCAATTTTTCGGTAAAAGTTACATTACACTGCCATTTTTACCGGAGAAGATGCCCGTCGAGAATGCATCCGACTTGAGCTTTGCAAGATAAATGCAGTACAGGCAGGACATGATGATAGTCACGATAATGTAAATGTGCTGGGCGGCGTCATTTTCTTTTCCCATCTTGGAAAAAACGTCCACCAGGCTGTGAGCGATGATACACGGAAAGAGACTGCCGCTTTTATAGAAGACCATGGTGAAGAGGAATCCGGCGGCAATGGCGAATACGATCTGCAAAATAGTCTCGGGGCTGGTCTGTCCCGCAAAGAGATTGACGATATGGCCGGCGCCGAAAGTGACGGCGGAGACGATGACGGATACTTTTACGCCGTCCCGGGGGAGCATGCCCCGGAACAGAAATCCCCGGAAAATTACCTCTTCAATGTAGCCTATCATGGCCATGGAGAGGACAGCGCACAGTTGGTGGTATCCGCTGTACGCCATATCAAATCCGCCCCACAGGTTCCCAGTGGCAAAGATCCACAGGGGAATAAAGTAAAGGAATGTTCTGCCGCGCCGGGGCCAGGACGTCAGACCGTATTTTTCTTCCAGGTGATATTTTCTTATGAACAGAAAAAGGCCGGCGGCAATGGCTGCCAGAATGACGGTTCCAAGCGGGCTTTCGTCGCCGTATTGTCCCCGGACAGGGACGGTCAGGACACAGTAAAGAACGATCCAGAATATGGCAAAGGTTACCTCGTTGCGGTCATATAATTTCTTAAGCATATTTGTACGATTCCTCCAGGTGTTATGTGACAATTTAATTTTATTATGAGCGGCGCCAGGGCACAACTAAAGTATAAATAAAATCGCCGGACCGGTATGACGCGGCGAGAGTACACAGAATCTGATTCCGAGTAATAAACGAAATTACAAAATGTTTGCCTGCAGCTGCGCAGAGGATTAACAATTGTGTGATACCCTGATACAAAAAGGAGGTATTTACATATGTATTTTACAAGAGTGATCAGCTATCATCCGGCAACAAACAGAATGGCGGAAGAACTGCAGGAACTTATCAATGAAGTCTGTGAAAAGGAAAATGCAGTTTTCGTCACATTCTCTATCACGAACAGCGCCAAGGCAATTGCAGTTTTCCGGAAAAAGTAAGAATGCGTGAGGCAGGTTGACTATTTCACCCGGCTGCGCCTACCGGATCACGTCTGGCTGTGAATGAATGTCTGCCCGCGCACGATCTGACGGGCGATGTACATATTATTTGATGATTCTCCAGTATTCAATGGACTTGACTTTGTAATTTGTATAAAATAATAGATACTGACCGAATTGCAAATCAATGCAGCACTGATATACAGACTGGAGAGAGAATCATGAGTAAAATACTGCTGATCAATGATATGCCGGGATACGGCAAGGTAGCGTTTTCAGCGATGATCCCCGTGCTTTCCCACATGGGCTATGAGCTGTTCAACCTTCCTACGGCGGTTGTTTCCAACACGCTGGATTACGGTAAATTTGATATCCTGGAGACAACGGACTATATGAAGAGGACCATCGGGATCTGGGATGAACTGGGCTTTGACTTCGACGCGGTTTCTACGGGATTCATCGTTTCTGAGGAGCAGGCGCGCATCATTGCGGAGTTTTGCCAGAAAAAGGCGGAAAGCGGGACTCTGATCTTCACGGATCCCATCATGGGCGATGAAGGACAGCTGTATAATGGGGTCACAGAGGACACCGTGAGCCACATGAGGAACCTGATCTCCGTTTCCGACTGCTGTGTCCCGAATTACACGGAAGCGGTCTGTCTGTCTGGCGCAGAGTACCGGGCAGATGGAGCATCGGAGGAGGAACTGCGGGATGTGATCGACCGGCTGCTGGAACTGGGAGCGCATTCTGTTGTGATCACGAGCTGCCAGGTCGCCGGCGAACAGGGAAAATGCGTCATGGGATATGACCACAAAGGAAAGCAGTATTTTAAGATCGGTTTTCAGGAGATCCCTATCCGTTTCCCCGGAACGGGAGATATATTTTCTGCAGTGCTCCTGGGCCGGGTCCTGGGCGGGTCAGGGCTTTGTGAATCGACGAAAGCCGCAATGGATACCGTAAGCGAGATGATCCGCTGCAATGCAGATAACGCGGATAAGTATAAGGGGATCCCCCTGGAAAGCTGTCTGGATCTGATAGAAAGGGGAGGCAATGGGAGATAAAATGGCGCTTCCCGCAAGAGTGCAGCAGGATCTTAGGCGTCTGGCAATGAAGTATCATGTCCGGCGGATCGTTTTATTTGGATCCCGGGCAAGGGGCACCAATCGGCCGAAGAGCGATATTGACCTGGCTGTATGGGGATGCAGCGACTTCGGCGAGTTTTCCTGTGCGGTGGAAGAGGAAGTCTGGACTTTGCTGAAGTTTGACCTGGTCGATATGGATCAGCCGTATATTTCTGATGAACTGAGGGAAAATATTCGGAGAGAGGGCGTGGAAATATATGCAGAAATGGGATAACTACAAGCATCAGCTGAAGGTCCTCAGTCAGGCGGATAGACAGGATCTTTCGAATGATTTCATCAAGAGCGGTATCATTGACAAGTTTTCACTTCAGTTTGAACTTGCCTGGAAGGTGCTGAAGGAACTTCTCCAGTATGAGGGTGCCTCTGCCGCTGATACAGGTTCGCCGAGGACTGTGATAAAAACCGCATACGCTTATTACGATTTTCTGAATCAGGACGTCTGGCTGGAAATGCTGGACCAGAGGAATCGTTCCGCACATATCTACAACGGAGATGACGCGGATGCTTTGGTCATTCGAATCATAAACGCGTATATTCCTGAATTTCAAAGGCTGCAGTGCGCTATTGCCGCAAGATATGGAGGCATTCTCAGGCAGCTGCCATGACCAGTACCGAGGGTCGGTGTCGAAAAAGCCGAGACTGCGGGTTTATATGCTTACAGTCTCGACATCAGTCCGTTCAGTACCTGTTCGATCAGGAACAGGGCGCCCTTCACACCGAGATGAGTTTTTGGAATAATGTCCGTATAGCCCATGCCGGGCAGGCTGATCTCTATGCCGCAGAAACTGCGGTTTTTCAGCATCAGCTCCGCGATAGTGTTGGCGTCGGAGAATACCAGCTCAGCCTGGGAGTCCACTGCCCGTTTCTTAAGAGAACCCTCTGCGTGGAATCGCCTTACAAGGGCCTGCAGCGCCCGGTCTGCCTCAGGCGTTGATATGCCGTTCACCTCTATAGCATCAGGAATCATGCCCAGGTATTCCATGAAAAAACGGCTGTAGGCCAGGCAGATGGAACCGTCGCCGGTCACGGCGAATCGGACGCCCCGGGGCAGGCCGTACATGAGGTTGATGTCGTTGATTCGGTACCAGGCGAGGGCCCGGGCCTTTTCCGCGTCTTCCCGGAACGCGGCGAGCCTGTTCGCGGCAGTGCCATACGCGTCATTCAGCGCATCGACGATTGCTCTCATCAGCTGTTCTGCTGCATCGAAGCCCACGGGGATCTCGGGGAGGACAACAAAGTCCATACCGAACGTTTCCTTCAGGTATTCTGCCTGGGCAAGTCCTGCTTCCGGATAGATGACCACGTTCAGCTGCGCATCCGTGATGCGCCGGATCTCAGACACAGTGCAGTCAGAACAGAGACAGCAGTTCACATGGATTCCGGCCTCGGCAAGGATCCGTTTGAGCTCTTCCCGGTCTCCTTCTGCATAGCGGTGCCAGAGGGAGAGCCCCAGGAGATTGACGGCAGGTCCGTTTGCGTTTTCTGTGACCCGGGGATCCGCCGGTTCACTCCGTGTCAGAAATCCCGGCTGTTTCAGCAGTTCCAGGGCTGCCCGGCTATATCCAGATGAGAAGTCTTCTGAAAATCCCGGGGATTCTATCATGACGACCGGCAGATCCGGCAGTTCCTCGGCTATAATTTCTTTCAGATTATCACCGATGAGAGAGGCGCCGGGGGAATTGATCACCCCCGCAAGTTCCACGTGGAGATTGCTGCGGATAAACTGCAGAGCCTGCCGTACTTTATCCGCCGTTCCATACACATAATCGTACCCGTCCAGATAGGTGGAAGGGACCCGGGGCTGACGGAAGAAATAATCGTTCAGGTAGTTGTAGTCCACGGGGACTCGCTGCCCGCTCTTTTCGTCGTTCATAAAGAGGACCGGACGGATGGAAAGAAACTGGGACGTGGTGCTGTGGTAGAATTTGCAGCCCATGGGTCCGTTCAAAAGCACAACGGCATTTCGCACGCCTTCGAGGGCAAAGACCATACCGGTGATGCTGTCAGGCATAATATTTTTCGAACATTCTCTTGTCATTCTTCCAGCCTCCTTCCTCCGGCGCTTCGAACAGGTCCGCCCACCGCTCAAGAATGCGTACTCCCGAGTGGAAACCCACCGTAGGCGTCATGGGCAGTGTATCGATGAGGCAGTCCGGTTCCTCTGCGAATGTATAATCGGTTACCACCAGATCCGGTGATGTTTCCCGGATTTTCTGAATAACGGTGTCGCGGGAGAGACTTTCTTCGGTCACGCTCTGGATCTCTGGGTCATCCGTGACAAGAATATCCTGGTGAAGATAATTCAGCACACCGACCCAGGCGATGTGAATGCCCGCAGCTTTCGCCGCCTGGAACAGCCAGTCCATGTGGATGTTGATGACGGTAAAGAGAATTTTCTTCCCTGAGAGCCGGGGCCGGAGCGCCTCGATTTCTCTTTGGAACCGCAGCCGTTCCGCTTCTGCGAGGGGTTCCACAAGTTCACTGCAGTGAAAGAAGTTCGCGACCTCAGTGAGCCATGACTCGGTATCAGAAAAGCCGACAGGAAAGGCTTGGTCCAGAACGGTAATGCCGTATTGTTCTTTCAGCCATCCTGCCAGTTCATGACCGGAGGGCAGGTCATCGGCCAGCAGATTCAGGGGCGCGTCAGTAAAATGCTGCATTTCATGGATAGTCGCATCGCCGAGGAAACGGCATCCCACACGGATCCCAAGCTTCGCCAGGAGTCCTTCCATGACCCGGAAGTTTTGCTCGCTGTTATTGGACATTCCGGTCTCACCGATGATATTGACGAGTTTCGCGCCGGGCTGGGGTTTGCCGCCGCGTCTGAAAAATTTAGAGGCCAGAGTGTGCATCAGCATCCGCTGTCCTTCCATGTAGTCCCCGGCGATATCTCCGTCGGTCGCAATGACGATCACAGGGGTTTCCGGCGTGGACATCTCTTCCAGGCCGTGAATATCATCGCCGATAATGCCGCTGACGCAGGAACTGATGACAATGACCGCTCCGGGTCTTTCTGCCTGTGCATTACGCACAGCCTGCCGGAGACGGTCCATGCCACCGAAGACTACATCGTCCTGTCCCATTTCTGTAGAGATAAAGTTCGGACTGATGGCGGAAGGCATGAGGACGCCCCGGTTGAAGAGATTCTTTCTGCCCGGCGAGCTGATGTTCTGCCATGTGTAAAATGCGCAGGCCCGGGGAGAGTGGGCGATGACCACCGCGTCTGTCAGCCGCACCGCTGCAGTGGCGGCTCCATTGAATGCGCAGCCATAGAGGGGAGGACAGGAAGGCAGTGATTCACGGGTGTCATCGGGAGCATGCTCCGGTGCAGCGCTGTGATTGGGAGCACCCGTCTCCATGCTCAAGGATGCAGGCGCGGATAGAACAGCAGTCGGACCGCCGCCCAGTACCGCCTGTTCCAGTGCCTCGTCGGAAAGAGGACAGGCAGGATAGAGTGACAGACCGTCATTGACGCTCCCGGCCAGCTCCCGGAACAGCGACTGGATCAGCTCCGTCTCAGCAGCGGCTGATCCCTCCGCCGGCATTTCCATGACGGTCCGGTTCTGCTCCTCTGCAATGGCGAAGGCTGTACTTCTCGGTATCTTCGCTGCGATGGGCAGTCCCACGGCGCGGGCGAAGCGGCGGACCCGCTCGTCCTCGTTCGCCACTTTCCGTTCGTTATATATAATGCCGGCGACCCGTGCTCCCGTCTCGCCGTCGTAATTGCGTATGCCCCGCAGGATGTTATTGGCCACGTACAAAGCCATGTATTCCCCGCTGGTGACAACGAAGACGGCGTCCGCATATTCCCGCCGGACGGGCACGGCGAATCCGCCGCAGACCACATCGCCCAGAACATCGTAAACGACTATGTCATAGGGATCCTTCGCGTGATTTTTCTTCAGATACTCAAAGGCAGAGATAATGCCTCTGCCCGCGCATCCCACGCCGGGCCGGGGTCCGCCAGCTTCCACGCAGCCGACTCCCAGACTGCTGACGCAGAGAAAGTCCTGTCCGTCTCCCGCCTGTCCTGGCGCCGATGCAGCTCCCCCTGCGGAGTCGCCTGTCCTCATCAGCTCCAGCACCGTGGGGATCCGCTCTCCGTGCATGAGGTAGCGGGTAGAATCGTGCTTGGGATCACAGCCGATTTGCAGCACGCGGCGGCCGGAAAGCTGCAGCGCCGCCGAGAGATTGGCGCTGATCGTTGATTTTCCAATGCCGCCTTTCCCGTAGACGGCGATTTCCAGCTTGTTTTTATCGTTCATCGGCAGCCTCCCGTCTGCGCCGGTTTATGCGTTGATTACGGAAGAACATGCCTTTGTTCCCCGTGAATGGATATACATACAATACAATTATAGTGCCGGGAAGGCTTTCGGGCAAACAGATATTGAAATATAATGAAATGCGGTGTTTACATTGGTATTCAAAAGCATGTATAATTCTCTTTGCGGGTCCTGCGGGACTGGATAATAAAACAAATCAACATGCTCAGCATGAATTTTCATAGAAAGAGAGATAGTTTATGTACGTGACAAATGTGATCGATGTAATAGGAAATACGCCTTTGATCTCCCTGGAGGATTCCCTGGGGGCAAGGGTCTTCGCAAAGGCGGAATTTCTGAATCCCGGGGGCAGCATCAAGGATCGGATCGCTCTGCATATGATCGAGGCGGCAGAGAAAGAGGGCAGGCTGAAAAAGGGTATGACGATCATAGAGCCTACCAGCGGGAATACAGGTATCGGTCTGGCCTTCGTGGGCGTGCGCAGGGGTTATCACGTGATCATCGTTATGCCGGAGAATATGAGCGAGGAACGCAAGAGCATTATCCGGTTCCTGGGAGCGGAGCTTGTCCTGACGCCCGCAGAGCTGAGCATCGCCGGTTCTGTGGAGGAGGCGAACCGAATCGCATCATCGTCCGACAAGTACTTTATTCCACAGCAGTTTGAAAATCCCGCGAACCCTGAGACCCATTACCAGAGCACGGCCGCGGAAATCGACCGGCAGCTTGGACAGAAAGTAGACATCGTTGTTTCCGGCGTGGGCAGCGGCGGGACGCTGCAGGGGCTGGCGGACTATTTCCTGGAAAAGAACCCGGACTGCAGGATCTGCGCGGCAGAGCCGGCGGGGGTCTCTGCGCTGCTGGGCCAGGTGCCGGGGCACCATGAGATCCAGGGCATCGGCGACGGCTTTATTCCCCGGGTCCTGAAACCGGAATGCATCACCGATATTATAGAGGTGACCAATGAGGATGCGATCATAACCGCACGCTCTCTTGCTGCGGTCCAGGGACTCCTTGTAGGTATATCCTCGGGAGCGAATATTTACGCAGCCATGAAGATGGCGGAGAAATACGGGAAGGACAAGACAATCGTTACCGTTCTGCCGGATCGGATGGAGCGTTATTTCAGTACGCCCCTGGTCCAGGAGGACTGACAGAATCAAAAAGGGATTTTGCGGAGAGGCGGGAAAGGGAAAATCCTATGAAAACAAATGTTACGCTGATCGGCATGCCCGGCGTCGGTAAGAGCACCATGGGCGTCATCCTGGCAAAGGAGCTGGGCTATTCATTCATTGATTCCGACCTGCTGATCCAGAACCGGGAGCACATGCTGCTCCATGAGATCATTGAGACATCAGGCATCAATGGTTTTCTCCGGATAGAGGAAGAAGTGAACGCTTCGATCCAGGCAGAACGGTCCGTCATAGCTACCGGCGGAAGCGTTGTTTACGGGGACAAAGCCATGGCTCACCTCAGGGAGATCAGCACAGTGGTGTATCTCCGGCTGCCCTACAGCCGCCTTCAGAAGCGGCTCAGCGATCTCCACGACCGGGGCGTGGTCCTGAAAGAAGGGCAGACCCTGGGGGATATTTTCCGGGAGCGTTCCCTGCTGTACGAGAAATATGCGGATGTCATCGTGGACGAAGCGGGGCTCGGCATAGAGGAGACGCTGCGGAGGACGAAGGAAGAACTGAGAAAAGCAGAATAATTGGAGACCAGGAGGCAGCATCAATGAACGCGGAAGAAAGTTTGAGAAAATTAAAGGAAGGCAACGAACGCTATATCACATCGGGTGTAAATCCTGGTGATATCTCACGGCAGATTCGAAAAAGTACCGCGGCGGAAGGGCAGGAACCTTATGCCATTATTATCGCGTGCTCCGATTCCCGTGTGATACCAGAGGCCATATTTTCGGCGGGGATCGGAGAACTCTTTGTGATAAGGGTAGCGGGAAATGTAATGGATAATCATCAGCTGGGCAGCGTGGAATACGCAGCGGCTCATCTGCACTGCCCTCTGACCGTCGTGCTGGGTCATACCCGCTGCGGCGCTGTGGGAGCGGCAATCAGCGGGGAGACGGAAGGATATATTGCCAGCATAACCGATGAGATCCGGAAAGCCATCGGAAATGAAAGGGACGACCGGAAGGCAAGCGCAATGAACGTCCGGAGAAATGTAACGCTGATACAGACGGCTTTTCGGGAGCATCCGGAGCTGTCGGAGATGAAGACCGTCGGTGCGGTATATGATATAGAAACCGGAAATGTTGAATGGCTGTGAAGGAAATAGCTGCCTGGTTAAAGAAGTGCTCTTGAAAGTAGATGCACGCTGTGATAGAATTTTCTAAATAATTAAACGCTTTTATATTAGAGATAAATAAGGAGAAGAAAATGAAGATCACAAGCGTTGACATTATTAAGGCATTCAAGAATCCGTCCAAAGCGGCAGAGGTCGCCGTAGGCAATGTACCCTGGCATCCGGTATTCGTGCGGATCAACACAGACGAGGGGATCAGCGGCTACGGGGAGATCGGCGTAGCATACGGCAACGCCCAGAGCGCCGGGTTCGGCATAGGCATTGACTTCGCCAAATGCATCATCGGCATGGATCCCATGAATAACGAGCAGATCTGGGATCATCTGCACCGCCACACGTTCTGGGGCATGGGCAACGGCGGCGTGATCATGGCGGGTATCAGCGGGATCGATATCGCCCTTTGGGATATCAAGGGGAAAGCGCTGAACGCGCCGGTATATAAGCTGATGGGCGGCAAGACCAATACCAGGCTGCGGGCTTACGCCAGCCAGCTGCAGTTCGACTGGGGCAAGGTCAGCCACTCCCTGAAGGATCCGGAGGAATATGCGGAAGCGGCCCGGAAGGCAATGGCGGACGGTTTTACAGCCATAAAGGTCGACCCGGTGGGCTTTGATAAATACGGAAACTGGATGGGCGTCAGCAGCCGGGGTATCCTGCCGAAGGAACAGCTGGACCTGGCAGTCAACCGCGTTAAGGCAATGCGGGAAGCGGGACCGGATCTGGATATTATTATCGAGCTGCATGCGCTGACGGATGCCACTACATGCATCCAGCTGGGAAAAGAACTGGCGCCCCTTGGCGTTTATTATTACGAGGAGCCTACCCAGCCTCTGAACACCAAGCTTTTCCGGGAAATTAGAGACAAGCTGGACTTCCCGATCGCCACTGGCGAGCGGGTCTATACAAGATGGGGATACCGTCCTTTCTTTGAGGATCATTCCATCCATATCATTCAGCCGGATCTCTGCAACACCGGCGGCCTGACAGAAGGAAAGAAGATCTGTGATATGGCCCATGTCTATGATATCGGCGTACAGGTCCACTGCTGCGGCGGTCCAGTCTCTGCGGCGGCTGCACTGCAGCTGGAGGCAGTGATCCCCAACTTCGTGATCCATGAACTCCACGCCAGCGCCCTCATCCAGGATAACATCGATCTCTGCAAATGGGATTATCAGGCGAAGGACGGGTACTTCGAAGTGCCGGAGCGCCCGGGCATCGGCCAGGAGCTGACAGAAGAGGCAATAAAGAACAGCGAAGTTGTTACGGTAAAATAAGAGAATTTCAGTTTTCCCGCTGCACTGGTGAATCTATTCCAGGCGGCGGGATTTCTGTATTTCTTTTTTTATGTACAAAGTATATAATGGGCGTAAGAAAGAATTTCCAACAAAAATCAGGAGAAATAATATGCGCAGGCTTCCTGTCGGTATCCAGTCCTTCGCAGATCTGCGGAGGAATGGATACGTTTATGTAGATAAAACAGAATACATTTGGAACCTCGTATCCCAGGGCAAGGCATATTTTCTCAGCCGCCCCAGGCGTTTTGGGAAAAGTCTTCTGGTGTCGACGCTAGAGGCATACTTTAAAGGCGAAAAAGAGCTTTTTCGCGAACTTCGGATGGAAGAAATGGAAGAGACGAGGCCGGAGGAGCTGCGCTGGACAGAATATCCCGTGATCCGATTTTCCCTTTCCGGCGGGATGTATGAGGAAGCGGAAGGGCTGCGCTTTTCGCTGGAAGAAGTGCTGCGCCAGACGGAAATACGATATGGAATCGATTCACCGGGGGAAACAGATATTTCGGCACGGTTTCGCAGGGATCTCCGGGAACTGTATCAGAAGACGGGAAAGCAGGTCGTTGTTCTTGTTGACGAATACGATAAGCCGCTGCTTGATCCTATGACGGTGAACTCTCATCAGGAGCAGGAGAACCGCAGCCTGTACAGAGGTTTCTTCAGTGTGCTTAAGGATCAGGACGAATATTTAAAATTTGTATTCTTTACCGGTGTCACCAAATTCAGCAAAGTATCTGTTTTTTCAGACCTGAACCAGCTGCGGGACATTTCCCTTCTGCCGGAATTCTCCGGTATTTGTGGGATCACAGAAGCGGAACTGGAAGATAATTTCTCGGAGGAAATTCAGAACCTGGCAGAGGCACAGAACATGTCGACGGAAGAGGCGAAGAATACTCTGTGCCGGATGTATGACGGCTATCATTTCAGCAGGAATTCTATGGGAGTATATAATCCGTTCAGCATTCTCAGCGCCTTTGCAGACCGTTCTTTCGGCAGTTACTGGTTTGAAAGCGGCACACCCACATTCCTGGTCAGGATACTGAATCAGTGGGGCGGACCGGTACAGGATCTTACCACGGGAGTAGCTGCTTCGGAGAGCCGGCTGAAGAATTTTCGCGCTGATGATTCGGATCTGATTCCTTTATTCTATCAGAGCGGATATCTTACGATATCCGGTTATGACCAGAGGTTTCGGGAGTACACGCTGACGTTTCCTAATGATGAGGTAAAATACGGATTCCTGCAGTTCCTGATACCGAAAATAAACAATGGTACCGAAGCACCGGATACCGAGTTCAGCGCAAGTAAAATGATCCGATATCTGGAAAATGGGGAGACCAATGCATTCCTCCAGATGATCCGGGCGCTGCTTTCCAGCATACCTTATCACGAAGGTCAGCCGCCGCAGAATGAACAGCAGTGGCGCAATCTTATCTACGTCCTGTTTGCCGTGCTTGGTCAGTATATTGCTGCAGAAGAGCATTCTTCCAGGGGACGGTGCGATTTCAGAGCTGTCTGCGGCAGCTATGTTTATATCTTTGAGTTTAAACAAGATGAGTCGCCTGAGGCTGCGCTGCAGCAGATCCATGATAAGGGGTATGCAGAACCGTGGCGGTCGGGCAGCAGACAGATCATGTTAATCGGAGCGAATTTTTCTTCCGGGAAACGCACGCTGGACAATTGGAAAACAGAGAAATTATAGGAGGATGGGGTGAAAGCAGTAAGATATTATTCGAGAAGCGGAAACACGAAGAAAGTGGCGGAGGCCATCGCTGAGGAAGCAAAGCCAGGTCAGGCAGTATTATGCAATTAAGCATATGATAAAAAGTAAGAAATGCAAAAAAGCATTTTGTATTGAATGAATTATTAACGTTTTCCCGCCGGCAGGCGGGATTTTTCTTTGCGAATATTTTGTGAAAACGTTGAAATTCAGCCAGAGAAAAAAAGAAATTCTTTTTTCTGTTTATTTTTTCCATGATGGCACTTCCTTTGCGTCTTATTTCTTTAGAAACAATTCTGTAAACGATGAATCCGTCTGGTCCCTGCTGCAGGCATTTGGGTGCGGGAAGGCGGCAGATCCGGATGGATTTTCTTTAGAAGAGAGGAGAGTATCATGGAGATTAAAAAGGTTGCAGCCATTGGTGCAGGTCAGATGGGAAGACAGATTGCCATGCAGTCAGCAATTTGCGGATATGAAGTTTACTGCTATGATATGATCGAAGCAGCGGTAAACGCTGCCAGAGAGTTTTCCGACGGATGGTTTGCAAAACGCGTTGCCAAGGGTAAAATGACAGAAGAAGACGCCAAAGCAGCCCAGGGCAGACTGATATTTACCACGGATCTCAAGGCTGCAGCGGAAAATGCGGACATCGTTGTTGAGGCGGTAAGTGATAAGGTAGAAGTGAAGAAGGTGGCTCTGTCCCAGGCAGATCAGTATACGCCGGAGCACTGCATCTACGCCAGCAACAGCTCATATATCGTAAGCTCCCGCTTCTGCGATGCGGTCAAACATCCGGAAAATGTGCTGAACCTGCATTTCTTCAATCCGGCACTGGTCATGAAGGTCGTTGAAGTCGTTAAGGGGCCCCATACTTCTCAGGAGACGGTGGACACCGTATATGAATTCGCCAAGACGATCAAAAAGGATCCGGTACTTGTAAAGAAGGAAATCTATGGCTTTGTTGTAAACCGCATATTCAGCGCTCTGACAAGAGAGGCCTGCTACCTTGTTGACGCGGGCGTGGCGACGCCGGAGGATATCGACCGTGCAGTGAAGGGCGGTTTGGGACATCCCATGGGGCCGCTGGAATTGCTTGACATGACGGGAATCGACCTGGAATATACGGTTTACATGGAGAAGTTCCGCAATTCTGGAGATAAAGCGGATCTTCCGGCAGCCTGCCTGACAGAGCATTACGCTAAGGGCGAATACGGCCGCAAGACGAAGAAGGGATTCTACGACTATAATAAATAATCAGGAAAGAAGGGGACAGCCATCAGAATATTTATATATAACTTCAAGGAAGACGAACGGGCTTACTTTGAGGAATCTGCCGAAAGATACGGTGTGGAAATAGGTACCTATGAGGGTTACCCTTCTCTTGAAAATGCAGAAATGCTGCGGGGATATCAGGGCGCGAGCATATACGTTACAGACATGAATGCCCGGATGCTGCAGAGATTCTATGATATGGGCATACGCTATATCACGACGCGGAGCGTGGGATATGATCATTTCGATCTGGATAAGGCCAGGGAACTGGGAATAAGGATAAGTACCTCCCCTTATTCTCCGGACAGCGTGGCTAACTATTCGATCATGATGATTCTTATGGCGTGCCGCAGAGCAGGTCAGATCATGGACGCTTACCGGATGCAGGACTTTACTCTGCCTGGCAAGCGGGGAAAAGACATATCCTCCGCCACCGTCGGCGTGATAGGGACCGGCCAGATCGGAAGGACCGTGCTGAAGCATCTCAGTGGGTTCGGATGCCGGCTTCTGGCATGCAGTCCCCACGAATATGATGAGGCGAAGCAATATGCCCGTTATGTGAATATGGAGACCCTGCTGCGGGAATCAGATATCATCACCCTTCATTGCCCGGCAAGGGAAAATACGTACCACATCATTGATGAACAGGCGATCCGGCAGATGAAAGACGGGGTGATACTGGTGAATTGTGCCAGGGGAACGCTGATCGATACGGAAGCCCTTGTATCCGGCCTGGAGGCAGGAAAGGTGGGAGCAGCGGCGCTGGATGTGGTAGAGAACGAATACGGCCTGTATTATAACAGCTTCGTCCGGCAGCCCATGGCGAACCGGGAACTGGCGCTTCTGCGCAGTTTCCCTAACGTATATCTCACTCATCATACGGCGTTCTATACGGATGAAGCCGTACGGGAGATCGACGAGAATGCGGTCCGCGGCTGCGTCCTGTTCGACAGGGGCGAGCCGAATCCCTACGAAGTATGCTGATGAAAACAATAAAAGAAGGACGGTCTCAGCAGTCATTAAATCACTTTTGGGATCGTCCTCTTTTTATGTCTGAATGGAAGTTCCTCTACAGAATATCGATCATCTCGCCAGCCAGGGCTTTGTTAATGGAACGCACCGCGCAGAACTTGCCGCACATGGAGCACGTATCACCGTGATCGTCCTCGGGAGCGCGGGAATCGCGGATCGCCTTGGCGGTCCCGGGATCGAGGCAGTACTTCCACTGTTCGTCCCAGTCCAGTTTGCGGCGGGCGTCGGCCATGCGGTCGTCGATGTCCCTTGCGCCGGGCAGGCCCTTGGCGATATCCGCCGCGTGGGCAGCGATCTTGGAAGCGATGATGCCGGTGCGCACGTCATCTACATTGGGAAGGGCAAGGTGTTCCGCCGGAGTAACATAGCAGAGGAACGCGGCGCCGCTCATTGCAGCGATGGCTCCGCCGATGGCCGCGGTGATGTGGTCATATCCGGGAGCGATGTCTGTGACCAGGGGCCCCAGCACATAGAAGGGCGCGCCGTGGCAGATGGTCTGCTCGATCTTCATGTTGGCAGCGATCTGGTCCATGGGGACGTGGCCCGGCCCCTCGACCATGACCTGAACGTCTTTCTCCCATGCACGCTCAGTAAGTTCACCCAGGCGCAGCAGTTCGCCGATCTGGCTGGAATCTGTGGCGTCTGCCAGGCAGCCCGGACGGCAGGCGTCGCCGAGAGAAATGGTCACATCGTATTCTCTGCAGATATCGAGGATGTCATCGTAATATTCATAGAACGGGTTCTCTTCTCCGGTCATGGACATCCAGGCGAATACCAGGGAACCGCCTCTGGATACGATGTTCATTTTTCTCTTTCCGTTCCGGATCTCTTCTATGGTCTTGCGGTTCAGACCGCAGTGCAGTGTGACGAAATCCACGCCGTTTTCCGCATGGAGGCGGATCACATCGATGAAGTCCTTCGCCGTCAGCGTGTTCAGGTCTCTCTGATAGTGGATGACGGAATCGTAGACGGGAACGGTGCCGATCATGGCAGGGCACTCGTGGGTGAGTTTGACCCGGAAGGGCTCCGTGTTTCCGTGGCTGGAAAGATCCATGATCGCCTCAGCCCCAAGATTGACGGCGCTCATCACTTTCTGCATTTCTATGTCATAATCCTTGCAGTCCCGGCTGATCCCAAGGTTGACATTGATCTTCGTCTTAAGGGATGAGCCGATGCCGTTTGGATCGAGGCAGGTATGGAGGCGGTTCGCCGGGATGCAGACGGTGCCCTTCGCTACCCGCGCGCGGATGTCCTCGGCGGGCTGGTTCTCCTTCTTCGCGACGGTTTCCATCTCCGGGGTGATGATGCCCATCCGCGCTGCTTCCATCTGGGTATGGTAATTTCTTGTATTGCTGTTGTTTTCCAAAGTACCTTACGCTCCTTTCTGAGTAATGCCTGAAGTGGTGCTCCCGACAGGCCGCATGCAGTAAAAAAGACGGATCCCGGAGGATCCGTTGAATCAATCGTAGCACACAAGGGGAGAACCGTCAAGACCGGCGTAGTATGCTCGGAAACGCTCGGTCCAGGTGCGGAGAGCGTTCCGGGGTCCGCTCTCGCTGAATACATTTGCGGAAGCCTGGATCATCATGCTCAGGAACTGCTGAAGGCAGCAGGCTGGGTCAGAACTGGATGCGGTTTCACAGAGGCTCTTCGTCATTCCCAGGAGCTGGCCGGCATCGTAGCCAAAGTAACCCATGTGAACGCATTCGTGATCCAGGAGCCAGATGCGTCTGCCGTCATACAGCAGATTATTCAGACTGACGTCGCCGAGGCAGAGATACCAGGGAGCATGGGTCAGCACTGGCGGCTGGCCGCTGCATTTGTTCCGGTACATGCATTCGGCGATAGGCTGCTGATCGGTCAGGAGACGCTGGAATTCAAGGGAAAGGGATTCATATGGAATCCGCTGTATCATAAAGAGCATTGAGAAGAGATCCTGCAGGATCTTGCGGGAGGGCAGGCTGTCCGGTGATGCGCCCGGGTCGGTCAGCAGTTCCAGAAGGGAAGGCGCGTCGATATATTCCAGGAGGAGTACTGCTTCATCGGCGGATGCGCCTGAAGCTGCGGGAAAGTCTAGAATTTGGGGAACAGCCAGGGTGTCCGGGAAATGCTCCCGGATGACCGCAGCCAAAAGCCGGTATGCGGATTCTTCCGCATACCGGCGGGACAGAGGCCAGCGTTCGTCATACGATATGAGCTGCTCGCGGTATGTCTTGCGGATGACGGGAGCATCGGCAGGTCCGGTCTTTGTTATTAGATTCGTCCGACTGCTGAGGGCTGCCATGGCTGTCCGCATCAGTCGTCCAGAAGTTCGTCCAGAAGCTGACATACGTAGCCGGTCAGGGCAGGGCAGTCTTTTGCCAGATTCTCTTCCACAAACCGCTTGCGGCCTTCTTCCGTTCCGATATTGGCGCCGATGATATCCGCGCAGTAGTAGGAGCCGAAGGCATCCTTGAACTTCTTCTCCAGTTCCACCCGCTTCTCCGTCAGTTTCGCTTCATTAGACTTGGTTTCCTTAGAATAATGGCCGTAGGCCAGGGAAAGCCCCATCATTGCGCCGGCCAGCGCGCCGCAGCGCTCGCCGTTGAACATGCCGCCTCCGAAGGCCGCGCCAATCTTGCGGGCGGTTTCTTCATCAAACCCCAGCTTCTTCGCAGCATAACCGAATGTTACCTGGGAGCAGTGGAGTCCGTCTGCGAAGGAATCCGCCGCCAGCTGTTCCAGCTCTTTCTTTACCTGAATGTCTGCCATAATGTAAGCCTCACTTTCTCTATATATATATTGAATAATAACTTGCTGTCTTTTTATGTGCAGTTTATTCGCTGCGCATGTAATCTTCCAGGGCATCGAGAAAATCCGGTGAAAGATATGATTTCAGCTTCTTATACGTATATTCATTCCGCAGTTCGCGGCCCGGCCGGTTGTATTCCACCCATGCCATGGAGCACCAGGTGACGCCCCGCATGCATGTGACCTGGAGGAACGTCCGAAGCCTCTCCAGGAATCGCCCGAGACGGATCCTGCTGCCGGCGGCTTCCGCATACTGGTCTGCAAACTGCGCCGCCTCTTCAAAAGTCAGAATCTTATCGGTCTTCCAGTATGTCGTCGTAGGCGCCAGCATGTGTCCCAGATCCTGGGCAGGGTCGCCCCAGAGCGGCTTCTCCCAGTCGATCACGGATACGTCTCCGGACTCGTCCACGATAAAATTATGATTATTGAGCTCCGTATTGATGAGTACGCGCTGCCAGCTCCGGTCCGTCAGGCTGTCGGCTTTTCGGCGGGCAAGTACCATCATGGGCCGGATGCGGGCTGCCGTTCGGGGATCACATAATTCGGAAGCCTCATACACGGCGAACATATCACGGCATTCGTCCAGAATGTCGTGGATCGGCGACTCGCCGGTCACAAGAAAAGAAGGGTCAGGAACCGGGGTGCTGTGTATGTCCGCGAGCGCCTTTGCCGCCTCCGCCATGTCCCGGTCGTAATCCAGCGGTCTGCCCGGCAGAAATCCCATCACCAGGATTCCCTGGGGAAAGTATTTTCTGCTTCCGTCAACAAAGACCGGACGGGGCGTTCTTCCGGAAGGTTCCAGCGCCTTCAGAGCCTGATATTCGTACTCGATCTGATGGAGAAGATGCATCTGACTGCCGTAATTCACCCGGAGCACAAGTTTCCTGTCAGGGACAGGCGCTGCGCTGCCGTTTCCGTACTTAGTGGGAAAAGAAATCAGGAAATTCCTGTGATATTCCCCCTGAGCCAGGTCTTTCAGTTCGACCTGAGCCCCTTCCGGGACACCCAGGGCATCCCGGAAGAACTGTCGCTCTGTGTATTCTTTCAGTTTTTCGAGATCGCTCATGATCAGTCTTCCTGTATGCATCAGATCCGGATCTTCTTCGGATTGTTGATGTACTTCTTCTTCTCCTCCAGCTGTTTGCCGCCGCTGGCCGGAAGGTATTCCTTCAGCTCCCGCTGGATGATATCCTCCGTGATCTCCGCCGCATCCTGCACCAGTTTCTCGCAGCGAAGCTTGTGCTCGGCGGAATTCCACTCCACATCCTTCGTCAGGATCCGGCAGCACAGGGCTTTGTGGGCCTTGCGGAACCGGTCGTGAAGCTCGTTCACTGCCGTGAAGGAGACACGCTCCGATTCATAGTTATGGGTCCTGCCGCAGACAAGCCCAAGGACCATGACGCCGCCGGTAACGGCGCCGCAGGAGCATCCGGATTCACCCAGGCCGGATCCGAAGGGGGTAGAGACCTTATACTGATCTTCCGGAAATCCCAGTTCATAGACCTCATTGAAAGCCCGGAGGATCGCCTCGCTGCAGTAAAGACCGTTTTGAAAATATCTGACGGAAAGAGCCACGGATTTCGGAAGGTTCTCGTCCAGTGTGTTCAGGATCTCGTTGTTCAGACGGCTCTCGTTCTTATCCGCGTTCTTGGCAAAATCCTCGTACAGCCAGGTGGAAAGGTAGCGTTCGCCGCTGTCCGGAAGGACGGTGACGATGGTCTTTCCTTTATTTTCCGGGCGTTTCGCCAGTTCTACCGCAGCCCAGACATTGGCCGCGCCGGAAATGCCGCAGAGGATCCCGTCGTTTTCTGCCAGCAGGTGAGCATATTTGCTGGCGTCCTCGTCGATCACCGTAAGGATGTCATCCACGATGCCCATATTCATTACGTCGGGAATGAACCCGGCGCCGATGCCCTGGATCCGGTGAGGATAGGCTTTGCCCCCGGAAAGGACTGCGGATTTGAAGGGCTCCACGGCGACGACCTTTACCTCGGGCTTTTTCTTTTTCAGGACCTCGCCGACGCCTGTCAGGGTGCCCCCGGTCCCTACGCCCGCCACGAAGATATCCACCGTTCCATCCGTGTCCTCCCAGATCTCCGGACCGGTCGTATCCCGATGGGCCTGAGCGTTTGCCGGGTTGGAAAACTGATCCGGAATCCAGGAACCGGGGATCTCCCGATTCAGCTCCTTCGCTTTCTTAACGGAGCCCACCATGTTGGAATAAGCTTCTGTCAGGACGATCTCAGCGCCCAGGGCACTGAGGATCATGCGCCGCTCTATACTCATGGTCTCCGGCATGGTCAGGATCAGGTGATATCCCTTGATCGCGCAGGCAAAGGCAAGGCCGATGCCCGTATTACCGCTGGTGGGCTCGATGATCGTGGCCCCCGGCTTGATCACGCCCCGCCGCTCCGCATCCTCCAGCATGGCGATGCCTACACGGTCCTTGATCGAGGACATGGAGTTGTAGTATTCCAGCTTCAGGAAAATTTCTGCGTCATAGGGGTTGGTTTTCCGGCTCAGCCGGACCATAGGCGTCCGACCCACCAGTTCTATCATATTATCTGCGACTCTCATAGCTGCGTATCAACTGCCTTTCTGCTGATTTCTATTCTGTGATTTATTGCTTGTTCGGATTAACTAACAGTATAACCCTATAAACATACTGAGTCAATAGGTAATATATGGCCCGCAGCAGCACAAATTTCTGAAAATCTTATGAAATATCTATTGACAAACGGAGCATATGTGGTATCATAAACATGTAATAAATAATATTACAACTAAAGCCGAAGACAGTTTATTAAAGCTGATGCTGATGCAGTAAATGAAGTGAATGGAATATGAGGTTCCAGGGAGGATGATTATGAAGAAAGTACTGATCGTAAACGGAAGCCTGAGAAGAAACGGTAATTCTTACGCATTGGAGAAGAAACTGGTGGACCAGCTGCAGGGAAAGGCAGAAGTAACGGTACTCAACATTGCGGAGCAGAAGGTGAACCCATGTCTTGCCTGCAATTTCTGTAAGAAGTCACACACACCGAACTGTGTACAGAAGGACGCGTTCACAGAGCTGATCCCCCTTATCGATTCCTGTGACGCAGTGCTGCTGATCTCACCGGTTTACTACAGCCAGTTCCCGGCACAGATCAAGGCATTCCTGGACAGAACATATTCCTTCATGGACTTTACACAGCCGGATCTTTCCATGGCAGGACGCAAAGATAAGAAGATCGCAGGATACTTCTTCTGCGGATTCGGACCAGCAGATGCCTATGCACAGATGGTTGAGGAGAACCTGAAGGGATTCGCGGCAGCAGGCTTCACGGATTACAAGGCACACTGTGCCGGCGACGCCAATGAGCCGGGCAGCATCATGAATAAGCCGGAGGATCTGGCTGCTGCTGACGAGATGGCAGAATGGCTGCTTGCATAATTATTTAGAGAACAAAGGCCTGACCGGGCGGAATACAGCCGGTCAGGCCTTTGTGATATAAAGCTATTTCAGATTTTCCGGATTCAGTCCTTCCAGCTCGGACAGGACGAACCGGCCGTCCTTGCGGACGAGTTTATCGTCGAACCAGATCTCTCCGCCGCCGTGCTCCGGCCGCTGGATCATGACGAGGTCCCAGTGGACCGCGGATTTGTTCCCGTTGGGAGCATCCTCGTAGCACATGCCCGGGGTCAGATGGAAACTGCCGTTGATCTTCTCATCGAACAGGGTGTCCAGCATAGGCTCCTGTACATAAGGGTTCAGGCCGAAGGAGAATTCGCCGAAGTACCGTGCTCCCTCGTCGGTGTCCAGGATGTGGTTGATCCGTTCGTCGTCATTGGCTGCGGCTTTTACAATTTTTCCGTTCTCTATATCAAAACGGATGTCGCTGAATACGAATCCCGCCTCAAGGGATCGGGTATTGTAATGAATGTGTCCGTTCATGGACTCACGCACCGGAGCGGTATAGACCTCGCCGTCGGGGATGTTGCACTCGCCGGCGCATTTCACTGCGGGGATGCCGGCAATGGAAAATGTCAGATCCGTATCCGGTCCCAGGATGTGCACTTTGTCTGTATGATTCATAAGGTCAACCAGGGGATCCATGGCCCGTGCCATCTTCCCGTAATCCAGTGTGCACACATCGAAGAAGAAATCCTCGAAGGCCTCCTGGCTCATCTGAGCCAGCTGAGCCATGGAACCGTTGGGATAGCGGAGGATCACCCACTTGGTATGATCCACACGCTCATCCAGCACCGGACTCATGATCCGCTCATAGAGGCTCAGGTTCGCCGCAGGCACATCGGCGTATTCCGACACGTTGCCGTCTTCTCTTACGGCGATATAAGCGTCCATGCCCTTCATCTGAGCCATCTCGTATTCCGCCCGGAATTTCAGCTGCTCATCACTTGCTCCCAGCAGGATCTCCCGGGATATGCGGCGGTTTGCCCCGTTGACATAAGGATAGCCGCCGGCAATGTAAACTTCCTTTACAATCTGGCGGATCAGTGGCTCACATTCAGTCCCTGTATATTCGATCAGTATCTTTTCCTTCGGCTGGAGCCGGCAGGAATAGTTGACCAGAAGCTTCGCCAGTTTTTCTATGCGCTGTTCCATAAATGAAAATCCTCCTTGTAATAATGCCTTTATTATAGCACTGAATGAGCAGAAGGGGTATGAAGGTTAGTGTAAAATAGATGTGGAGGTTTTAGGGAGAAGAGGATAATCCGAGAGAATAAAATAGAGGCCACCTTCTTGTGAT
>OMXT01000026.1 GCA_900315125.1 uncultured Eubacteriales bacterium | reverse complement strand
TCTCATGGAATCGCGCCCGGTATCGCCACGGGAACCGGTACATTCGGTGGCGACGCGACCCGCTCGATCCTGTAGCACCGCGGCACGCCCAATCGAACAATCGCAAGAAAGGCGCCCTTCCAATGCGCCGATATTATTTCAGCCAGCATTATTTCAGCCGGTAGATTCCGTTGTGATGTTTCCAGTTCTCCGACTGCTTTTCATACCCGTTGCAGATCACGAACATCCTCCCGCGGTGGAATGCGACGTCCTCCGCCTCAATACTCACAAGATTCTCTATTTTAAGATCCATCGTCATCTTCAGCTTTTTCGTGCCGCCGCGGCAGATCGCCCGATAGGAGACCGTGCTGACAAGTATCCGACGGAAACTGGACGAATCGTACCCGAAGGATGCATAGAGTTTTCCCTTATGATACGTTATGCTTTGATGAATAAGTTTCTTCTGTGAATACCCATCCGGCAGTTTCAGACTGGCGCCGCTGTACGTAATGCTGTTCCCATGTCCTATCCATTTTTTCGCATACTGAACCGCCACATCACCCTCGGAATCAACATAGGTCAGAATCTTTCTGGATTTCGATCTGTCTGCACCCGTCTTCTGTTTCGGTCCGCCGCTTTTGGTGCTGGCAAAGAGAACGCCGCCTTTGTTATCAAAGCAAATCCCTGGACAGCGTCACATGTTTTATAGTATTTGGCGCCTTCCGGAATTGACGTAATGTTCAGCCATTCTGACGGCTGCAGCTGTCCGCTTTCCGCAGCGGCATCTGCTGAAACTGCCGCCAGGACAAACAGGCAGACGAAGGCAGCAATGATAATTCTGGATACCAGTTTTCTCCTGGGCCTTATAATAATCGGATACTGCATCATTCTCCCGAACCGTCCGTCCAGCTGTCATCAATTCCATTCAATCCCAGACCGGAAGAAACAGGCTCCGCTTCACCGGACAGGCCAATTCCAGTCACATTATTTTCCGGCATTTCCGAACCCGAGCCTGTTTCCTCGGTTTCGTGTTCTTCCACAGCCTGACTGATATTCAGCGTTCGGACCATGGCCTGCTGCCCGACAGACATGTTTTCCGTGTCAGCAGCATGCTCTTTGGGTGAAACGGGCATCGTCGCGGGCTCAACAGGCATCGTCGCCATCCGGGCGTCTGGTTTCTCTTGTTCGTCAGGCACCGCTGCCGCCTGCGTATCCGCCGAAACCCTTCGCGTATGCATCCGATCCTCTGACGAATCTGCAATTTCCATGGTTTCCGCCGGCTGCTCCACCGACTCATAAGCCTGGGTATGGAAGGATTTCCCGGCTTTCGCATCCGGAGCCGGTTCCATGTCATCAGGCTCCCGGTAAACAGTCTCTTCATAATCGGGGACTTCGCAGACCTGTTCTTCTCCGACCGTTCCCCCGAACGCCGTCCCGCCGGCATCCGGCTCTTCCGCAGCTGCAGCGGCAGACTTAAACTTCAGCTTTACCTTCGTCCTTTTCGGCTTTTTCTCTTTCTCTGGCAGCGGCTTGTGGAATGTCTCCCTCGTCAGCGTTGCCGTAGAGGGATAGATTGGGTCCTCTTCCGTTCCCATCCGCAGACCGTCGAACTTCTCCATCCATCGGAGGATCTTCCGCAGCACCCTGCTGGATTTCTGATCCTCCGTAAAGGCGCCCGCCGTAAGACGGATATGCTGATACTTCCATTTTTTCAGGGTCATCAGCTCTGCCTGGGGTTCCCTCTCCTCCAGAACGACGCTGCTCCATCCGCTGTACCTGGCAGAGGGTTTGCTTCCTCCGCCGCTTGTCCGATACCTGCCTGCGGGAGCATCCGATCCAGCAGCTCGTGATCCTGCGGGAGCATCCGCACCACGGCCGGAAGAGCCGGCAGACGAGCCAGTCCGGGCTTTGTCAGAAGAAGCCATCTCCATGCGTGCCTGATCAATGGCGTTCAGCTGGCGGACGAATTTTACCGAATCAGAATAAGGGGCCATCTTGTCGTGACGCCCGTGGATCGCCAGGAACCGTGCAGTGGAGCGGCCGTCGATCACCTCGATCGGGGAATAGCGCATGAGGGCAGCGGGCGTGTCCACAGACGTAAGCTTCCCTGACAGCATGCCACCGAACATCCGGTCCGCGTCCATGACGCCAGCCAGCGAAAGCACGCCTGCGATGCGGCCTGTATCCACGCCAAAGGCCAGCTGCAGCTCCTGTCCATAGGCAAGCAGCGCTGCCAGCATCCCGCCTGCGGAGTTACCCGCCACAACGATCGGTGTGTCCGCAAGTCCGCCCATCTCAAGCAGCTTGACCGCCACAGAATAGCCGCGGAACGCATCCTCCACCTGGGCAGGGAACGGCGCCGACCGCAGCAGCCGGTACCCCGCAGAGATAAACCGATATCCGTTTCTGCAGAAGAAGTCTGCCGTGACGCCCATGCTCTCCGGCGTGCCCAGCAGAAAACCGCCGCCGTGAAAGAAAATCACCGCTGTATCGTGTTTTACCTCCTTCGGCTCGTAGAGGATCACCTTCTGGTTCGGATCCGGCCCAAACTCAAATTCTCTGGTATTCCTCTTCCGGGCACCGGCAATATTTCTGACGCCCTTGCTGACCGAAGTGACCGGCATCTCTGCTACTTCGTATATATAGTTAAAAATGCTCATAAGTAGTCCTCATTTGCACTTCCCTGCACCCGCAGGGACAACATCCACCACCCGGAGCACGCCCTGCTCCGCCAGAAAACGTATATCCCACGTTCCATACCGAAGACCGTAAATCCTGCCCGGCTCTTTCTCGTACGCCGCCCGGGGATCCTGCTCCAGCACCTGGACCGCGCCGGCCCGCCGGTCTTCTTCGATCCTCTCCAGCAGTTCCCGTGGAAAATCCACCCGTACTGTGTGCCACTGCTGTTCATCGGTAAAACCGCCCCGTGCTCCCGGGTGAGCGTCCGCGAAGGGAATATAGGGTTTGATATCGTAGATCAGCGTTCCATCCCGCAGATCCGCACCGCCCACAGTGATCACCGGTCCCACCGGTGTATGTTCTTCCAGCGACAAAATCCTGACCGACGATAATCCGATTCGGTTTGGTCTGTTTGGAGACCGGGTGGCAAAGACGCCCATCCGCTTCTGCCCGCCCAGCCGGGGCGGCCGGACCGTCGGCGACCAGACCGCCTTGCCGTCAAAGCCCCAGACCAGCCAGAGGTAGTCATACCCGTCCAGACCGCGAACCGCAGAAGGATCCCTGAACGGCGGCTGAAAAACGATCCGTCCCTTCAGATCCGGCGCAAGCCCCGCCTGCCTTGGGATCCCGAACTTCTCCGGCAGATCGGTATGAATGACCGCGATCGGTGTGATTTCCATTATATTTCCTCCGGTCCTGCCCCGGTCTCCGCGGACGATGCAGATGCGGCTTCCTCAGGCGCTTCCGCACCAACCGCGCCCGCGCCGCCCGCGTCTTCCTCCGCCTCAGCCATAAACGCCGCGAGCTTCTTCGCCAGGCCTTCTGCTACATAATATCCTTCCTCGTAGCCCTTCTTCAGCTTCTCTACATTGGTTTCCGTACGGCCGATGCCCAGATCTCCCATGGGCGCAATGGCGAAGACATTCCCGTCTTCCACTTCCATTTCCAGAAATTCCAGGGTGTCATTATAGACCCGGTTTCGGTTCTTCAGCGCCTCCAGCATCCGGGGATATCTGCGGTAAACCGTCCGGAACAGCGGCGTCAGCGGCTGGAAGGGATTCTTACGATATCCCAGCGGACGGGTAAGCAGCACCACGTTCTTCTTATTGCCCTGGCGGATGGACTGCTTGATAGGGATACTGTCTGTGATCCCGCCGTCCATGTAGACATAGCCGTCCAGAGGCACCATGTTTGCCAGAATGGGCAGGGAACTGCTGGCCCTGATATATTCCATATCTTTTGACAGATCTTTCATCACCGGATATTCCGGCTTGCCCGTGATGCAGTTCGTGATCACGGGCTGAAATTTGATCCCGCTCTCCAGGAATGTCTTGTTATCTATGGGGTACAGCTCCTCCGGAATCTTATGGTAAAGAAAATCAGCACCGAACATGTCGCCGGTCTTCCGCAGGCTCTTCAGGCTGCAGAACTCCGGGTTATCGAGATAATCTGTGGACGTCACCCAGGCTCTGCCCCGCTGGTTGCAGACGTAGCTTACGGCATTGCAGGCCCCTGCCGATACAGCAAGTACATTCCTGAACCGGATGTCGTGATCCATAAAAAAGTCCAGAACACCGGCGCAGAAAATGCCCCGCATTCCGCCCCCTTCTATAATTAAACCAATGCTCATAATGTCACCTCTATTAACTTCTGCGCCGAGAACAGATACAGATATGCGTGCCTTACCGGCTGCTTCACCGCTCCGGTAAGGGCGCGGGCATACAAAGCAAGCTGCTCCCGGTACAGATCCGATAATCTCTTCTTTTCCTGTTCAAAGGTCTTTCGGGTGTCGATCCAGTTTGTCTTATAATCCAGCAGGACCAGTCCGTCAGCGCTCTGGAACCAGCAGTCTATGATTCCCTGGATCATGATCTGCT
The DNA here is from genome assembly GCA_900315125.1 of uncultured Eubacteriales bacterium. GTDB lineage: Bacteria > Bacillota > Clostridia > Peptostreptococcales > Anaerovoracaceae > Aminicella. The sequence goes on along the minus strand of OMXT01000026.1, from coordinate 5,426 downwards.
CACCCTCCAGCTCCTGCCGGAGAGTGAAGGGCTGCTCCCTGTGCAGCGTTCCGCGTCTGCCCGCCTCCGCACAGGCGCCGCCAAGACGGCTCCGGAAAAATCCGTCGATTTTCCCCAGGTCCACAGCCCGGATCTCTTCTTCCGTAAAAATCTCCTGCTGTACCATGGATCCCGCCGCCGCCTCAATATACGGCAGGCCTTCTGCCTCTGCCCTGCCAAAATCTATGCGCTCCATGATCCCATGATAGATGGTCCCTCTGCGGGCAGCCGTCATCTTTGCCTCTCCCTGAAGGAACCGGGGGATCTCCAGCTGAATATCGGATGTTTCTGATAATGTCCCTGACGATGCTCCAGACGGTGATCCCGGGGCATCAGGCTCCGTCATGACATTTCCGTCATTCTCCGGATTCAGGTCATGCTCCGGTTCCGCCGCCTCTGTATCCCCGCGGGAAAGCAGATGCTGGTGGGCTCGCTGGTTCAGTCCGCTGACAGAATACTTGGAACGAATATCGCCTGCCGCCTCGTATGGGTATACATAGCTGAGCCGGCGGTAAACCTCTTTCCGGATCTCCTCAGTGACCGGCTCCGGAGCGGGCGCCGCTTCTGCTGCGGACTGCCCCTGCCCGATCTGTCCGCAGTCGATCATCCGGAAATCACTCATGGAAATATGATCGAGCATGTCCAGGAACGTCTTGTCTCCCGTGATCCCCGTCTCTTTCTTCTGCAGAAATTTATCTCCGTCATCTACCGTGCCAGTCAGGTACAGATACTCCCTTGCCCGGGTCAGGGCAACGTAAAGCACGCGGATATGCTCCTCCATCTCCTCCTGCCTGACCTGGCGGTTCATAGCGAACACCGGCAGCGTCGGCCGTTCTATGTGATGCTCCGGATCCTCATAATATAAGGCAAGTCCCACATCCTTGTGGAACGCGATCCGGTCTCCTTTGCTGGTATACGTCAGCTTCTTACCCATTCCCGCAACGATGACCATGGGGAATTCCAGCCCCTTGGATTTATGAATGGTCATGATGCGGACCACATTCTCCTGCTCTCCGAGCAGGCGTACCTGACCAACCCGCACGCTGCCCCTGCGGACGATGTCGATATAGCGGATAAAGCCATAGAGAGAACTCTGCCCGTTCTCACTGAATTTCTCCGTCTTATCCACCAGCGCCCGGAGATTCGCCTGGCGCTGCGCCCCCTCCGGCATGGCTCCCATGATAAGGTAATAGCCGGACTCGATGAGCAGCCGCCACACGAACTGGGGCAGGGGCATAGAAGCGGAAAACCGCCGCCACTTGCCCAGCTGCTCCATGACCCTGCAGCATTTCCGGTGCAGGTCCGGAGAAACTGCCGGAGCATCATCTGAGCCTTCTCCTGCCGCCGCAAGGAAAGCCTGCGCATAGGAATCCTCCGGGTGCGCGATCCGGATCTCCGCCAGCTCCTCCGTGGAAAAGCCGAAGATCTCTGACCGGAGCACGCTGATCAGCGGCACATCCTGATATTTATTATCCAGGATCCGCAGCAGGTTCATAAATACATTGATTTCCACCGTATCGAAATAGCCGTCGTTATCATCAATATAAAGCGGAATGCCCTGGGACTTCATGGCACGGATATATGCAGAAGCCGAGCTCTTCACCGACCGCATGAGGACAACGATGTCCCGGTACTGCAGATGCCGGACCTGCCCGCTGACCGAGTCGAAATACGGCCGGCCCAGACTTTGTTTAATAATATCGCAAACCTCCAGCGCCTCTACCTCTGCAGCTCTGAGATCCGCCAGCTCCTCAGGCCCGCCGGCCTGGGACGCCATATTTATTACCCGCAGCTGGGGCGCCATGGTCAGATCTCCATCATAGGGGATCCCGGGGTACAAAGCCGCGTCTGCGTCGTACCCGTCCATGATGGGCCGGAACATGTCGTTGATCCCATCGATGATCAAAGGCTTGCTCCGGAAGTTCCGGTTCAGGTCGATCTTAACGGATCTGCCGTCCCCGCATGCCCGGTACTCCTCGTATCTGCGCTGGAAGATCTCCGGCTCCGCCAGCCGGAACTTGTAGATGCTCTGCTTGATATCGCCTACCATGAAGAGATTGTTCTCTCTGGCAATGCGGCCGATGATCGTCTCCTGGAGCACGCTGGTATCCTGGTACTCGTCTATGAAAATATACTGGAATTTCTCCCTGTAGAACGCCGCCGGCTCGGGCTGCGACAGGATCTGAAGGCAGAAATGCTCCAGGTCATTAAAATCCAGAAGTTTCTGCTGCCGTTTGGCCTGACTGAAGATCTGATCGTAGCGGAGCAGCAGTTTCTGAAGTGTCCGGGCAGGCCCGGCCGTCGCCGATGCCATGCGGTACTGTTCCTGCAGATCAACTGCAAGAGGCCCTTCTCTCAGTGCCTTCTTCCTGTCCTTCACATCGTCCCGGAGGGCTGCCACCTGATCCCTGACCTCCGCGTAGGTGTCCTTTTCTTCCTTATTGCCTCTCAGCGATGCTGCTTTAGCCGAGAGGATCTCTCTGGCTGCTGCATATTCCCCATGCCGCACATGGTCCAGTGCATGCTCCGTCGCCGCTGCCTCCTGCTCCACCTTCTGCGCCAGGCGGTCCAGTCCCGCCTCTGCAAGGATCGCTGCTGCCTCCTGCTGTTCCTCTGCAATATCAGCCAGCTCCTTCGCTGTCATCTCCGCGAAGCTGCGGGCGGTCTTCGTACGCGCATACTCCTCCGCCGGCAGTTCCAGATCCTCTATAGCCTCATCCAGAGCGCCCCAGGGATCCGGCAGAGCCATGAGCGTGTTATATACCCGGTCCAGCAGCGTCCGGACCCGATCCAGGTCCTTCTCCGTAGCGTACCAGTCGAGGAACTGATAAAACGCCTGGTCGTCCTGGTCAAAGCATTCTGTGATCAGATCATCCATAGCCTGCTGACGGATCACCTCTGTCTTCGCCTCATCGCTGATGCTGAAATCCGGCTCCAGGTCTATCGTATAGAAAAATGTACGGATCACATCGATGGCAAAGGCGTGGAACGTGCTGATGCTCGCCCGGCTCATGCGGTCCAGCTGTTCCCGGAGCTGGGGCCGCTCCGCCTCCCTTGCCCGCAGAGCCCGGCGGATCTTCTCCTTCATCTCTGCTGCTGCGGCATTGGTAAATGTCACGATAAGCATGGAATCGATGGGCACATCCTCCTCTGTGACCATCCGGCAGATCCGCTCGACCAGCACAGCCGTCTTGCCCGACCCCGCTGCCGCTGCCACCAGAATGTTCTTCCCCCGTTCATCGATCGTTCTCTGCTGCTGCTCCGTCCACTGCATAAGATAACCCTCGTCTGACCCTGTTCCCTTCCTGTACGTATTACATGAATTATAACATAGATTTTCCCTATGGAGCATTGCAGTTTAGTGAATATCTCCGCCGAACAAAGCCATGTTCTGCCGTTCCCTGCCCCCTTCTGCCGATTTGCGCCGATTTCCGCTGTATCCATTGCCGTTTCATTCCGTTCATGTTATGATGAGGCGGAGAACAGGAAGGGCAGCCTGCCCGTCCTGCGGATTCGCTAATTATTTCTCAGTATAATGAGGTAAATGATATGAATAACAAGAGACCAACCATGCTTCTTATCATGGACGGATTCGGCATGAACGACGACAGCTACGGCAACGCGATTGCCCAGGCGAACAAGCCGGATCTGGACGCCATATTTGCGAAATATCCCCACACCCGGCTGGATGCCTGCGGTGAGGCCGTGGGACTGCCCGCCGGCCAGATGGGAAATTCTGAGGTAGGCCACCTGAACATCGGCGCCGGCCGCATCGTATATCAGGAGCTTTCCCGCATTACAAACGACGCGAAGAGCCATAAGCTGGAGGAGAATGCTGCCCTGATCGGCGCTATGGACCATGTGAAGGAGAACGGCAGCACGCTGCATCTTTTCGGCCTGCTGTCCGACGGCGGCGTCCACAGCCATATCGATCACCTGTTTGCCATCCTGGACATGGCGAAGAAGCGGGGGCTGGACCAGATCAGCGTCCACTGCTTCCTTGACGGAAGAGACGTGCCGCCCCGCTGCGCGGAAACATACATTAAACAGCTGGAGGATAAGCTCGCAGAGCTTGGCATCGGCCGAATCGCAACGGTTGAGGGCCGTTATTACGCCATGGACCGGGATAAGAGATGGGACCGGATCCAGCTTGCTTATGACGCTATGACACTGGCTAACGGTCTGACTGCAGCCAGCGGCGCAGAAGCCGTACAGAAAGCCTACGGCAGAGACGAGAACGATGAGTTCGTCAAGCCCACATCTGTCCTGGATGCAGAAGGCAATGCTTCCACAGTAAACGACGGCGACTCCATCATCATGTACAACTTCCGTCCCGACCGGGCGCGGGAAATCACCAGAACATTCGTAGATCCGGACTTTGATGGCTTTGTAAGAGAAAAGACAGTTAAGGACCTTAATTACGTCTGCATGACCACATACGATGCCACCATGCCCAACGTAAGCATCGCCTATCCGCCCGAGACCTATAAGAATACACTGGGCGAGTACGTCAGCTCCCTTGGCCTGAAGCAGCTCCGCATCGCAGAAACAGAGAAGTATGCCCACGTCACATTCTTCTTCAACGGCGGCGTAGAAGCGCCCAACCCCGGCGAGGACCGGATCCTGGTGCCTTCGCCCAAGGTAGCGACCTATGATCTGCAGCCGGAGATGAGTGCATATGAGGTAACAGATAAAGTGCTTGAGCAGATCGCTGCAGATAAGTATGACATGATCATCCTGAATTTCGCCAATGCAGACATGGTCGGCCACACCGGCGTCATGCCCGCCGCGGTCAAGGCCATCGAGACGCTGAACGCCTGCGTTCCCCGCATCGTTTCCGCTATTCTGGAGAAGGGCGGACAGATCCTCCTGACGGCGGATCACGGAAATGCCGACGTCATGCTGGATAAGGACGGCAACGTTGTTACCGCCCATTCCCTGAATCAGGTACCCCTCGTCCACATTTCCTCCGAGCCGAAGGAACTGGCGGACGGCGGCAAGCTGGCGGACATCGCGCCCACCATGCTCACCCTCATGGGCATCCCTGTACCGGAAGAGATGACCGGAAATGTACTGGTGAAATAGACGGAATATGCCGAAACTGAACGGGGCGCCGCGGCAGGTTCATAGAAAACCTGCCGCGGCGCTCTTTTTATGTCTCAATATTGGCAAACAATCCGAAGCGATAAACCTCAAATGATCATTTTGACATAAATCGGATCAAAAGTTATATCGTTTCAACTAAAACATATCATGAAATATAACTTTTGCCCTTCTCCCAACGAACTTGTTATATCAGCCGGGTTATGCCTGTATAATGGTGTAAATTAGAAAAATAAAAAGAGCCAAGAGCTTAATCTTCAAGTATAATGATGTTTGGCTAAAAC
>OMXT01000017.1 GCA_900315125.1 uncultured Eubacteriales bacterium | reverse complement strand
TCTATCACAAGAAGGTGGCCTCTATTTTATTCTCTCGGATTATCCTCTTCTCCCTAAAACCTCCACATCTATTTTACACTAACCTTCGGGACCGCGCGGGCCGGTATCCCGGCGGAGAGGAGACGGTCATTCGAAAATACAGCCGGTCCGGCCTTTGTCAGATCACAGAAAAACGGCTGCCTGCAGGCAGCCGCTTCCGCACTTAGAGATAATGCAAGTGTTTTGATACAAAGACAATCCGGAATTATTCCTTGAAATCTCCGCCCTTGATGATCTTCTTTTCGAATTTCTCTTTCTGAAGCTCCGGAACGCCCTCCATACTCTGCTTCTGGATCGCACGGATCTTGGATGGGAGGGACCAGAGATTGATGAATCCTTCAGCATCGTACTGATTGTATACTTCATCCGCACTGAATGTAGCGAACTCCTCATTGTATAACGAATAGGGCGACTGGCTTGCAACAGGCCAGGCGGTGCCTTTGTATAACTTCATCTTGACTTTTCCGGTCATGTTCTCCTGGGTCTTGTCCACGAATGCGGAGATCGCCTCACGCAGCGGTGTGAACCAGAGACCGTTGTAGCACAGCTGTGCGAACTTCAGCGCGATGATGCTCTTATACTGCATGGTGTCGCGATCGAGGATCAGCTTTTCCAGATCCCTGTGAGCCTGATAGAGGATCGTTCCTCCCGGGGTCTCATAAACGCCTCTTGACTTCATGCCTACGAGACGGTTCTCAATAATATCGATGGTTCCGATGGCATTGCGTGCTCCCAGCTCATTCAGCTTGGTCAGCAGGGAGATCGGATCCATTTTCTCGTCGTCCAGGGCAACCGGAATGCCCTTCTCAAACGAGATCGTAACATATTCTACCTTGTCCGGAGCATCTTCCGGTTCGCAGGTCAGTACGTGAATGGTCTTCTTATGTTCGTTCCAGGGATTCTCCAGCTCGCCGCCCTCGTGGCTGATGTGCCAGATGTTCTCATCCCTTGAATAAATCTTCTCTGTGGTCTGCTCGATAGGAATGTCGTGCTTATTCGCATACTCGATCAGATCTTCACGAGACTTGAAATCCCATGTTCTCCAGGGCGCGATAATCTTGATCGCCGGGTTGATGCCGTGGATCGCTGTCTCAAATCTTACCTGGTCATTTCCCTTGCCTGTGCAGCCGTGAGCAATGATGAATGCTCCCTCCTGCTCCGCAATTTCCACCAGCTTCTTGGCCATGAGCGGACGCGCCATGGATGTTCCAAGCAGATAGTCGCCTTCATAGATCGCGCCAGCCTTGACGGTCGGGTAAATATAATCGGTAATGAACTCCTCTCTGATGTCGAGAACGATCGCCTTGGATGCGCCGGTAGCCATTGCCTTCTTCTTGATCGCCTCAAAATCATCTCCCTGTCCCGCGTCGCAGCATACGGCGATGACCTCATAGTCAAACTCTACTGTCAGCCATTTCAGAATGACGGACGTGTCCAGACCGCCTGAGTAAGCCAGAATAACTTTTTCCTTTGCCATTTTAAATTTCCTCCCATTATCGCTATTTTCCATACACATGCATCCTCCTCTCAGAGAACAAAGACCCGACCGGCCATTTTTCCTCGAATTGGATATTTATTCATCGCATGCATATTTATAAATAAACGTGAATTTTTTTGACGCTTGTAATATAACATACCGTCCACTGCTTTTCAAGGGGTTTTTTGTGAAAATACCATAATTTTTTGCCCGTTTTTCTTGTTTTGAAATAAATACACGCAGGTGTGGTATAATAGGGTTGCATAAATATCTTATTTCATCTATAATAATTCCGATAAAATTGCGATTTACGAGGAATACCGCCCGGCGGCGGACAGAACCAAGGAGAGCTACAGGAGAATATAATATGAAAGGAACGATTTATCTGGAGGACGGAACTGTATATAAAGGAAAGGGATTCGGTGCCCAGACCACGAATGTCGGGGAACTGGTATTCAATACTGCCATGACAGGATACCAGAAGACACTGACAGACCCTTCCTATAAAGAGCAGATCATAACCATGACCTATCCTCTCATCGGAAACTACGGCATAAACGATATCGACAACGAATCGGAAAAGATCCACGCTTTTGGCCTGGTCGTCCGGGATGTCTGTTTCCGCCCGTCCAACTGGAGATGCAGCATGACCATCGACCAATGGCTGGATGAAATGAACGTGCCGGGCGTTTACGATGTAGATACCCGTGAGATCACGCGAAAGCTCAGAAAAGAAGGCAACATGAAATGCGTCATCAGCACAGAGGATCTGTCCCTTTCCGAACTGGAAAAGCTCTGCGAGGAAACGACCCTGAATAACGATATGATGAAGTATGCAGGCGTTAAGGAAGTGACCCGGGTAACGGCGGAGGATTTCCGGGACGACCCGGCCTTTGTCAGACTCAGAAAAAGGCTGGGAACCGAAGACATCCCCGAGGATCAGCGGTTCCGCGTCGCTGTGCTTGATTTCGGCATCAAGCGGAGCATACTGAAGGAACTGGCAGCGAGGAACTGTGATCTGACCCTTTATCCCTACGGCACCAAAGCCAGGATCATCCTTGCGGAGCAGCCGGACGGCGTCTTCCTGAGCAACGGTCCCGGAGACCCGGAGGCGGCGCCGGAGGCAGTAAAGATCATAGAAAAGCTGATCACAAACAGTAATTATATGAGTTTTTCCACCGGTCACGGCCGAAACGGACGGCGTCAGAAGCCCATGCCCATGTTCGGCATCTGTATGGGTCACCAGCTCATCGGTCTTGCCTGTCAGGGCAGCACATACAAGCTGACCTACGGCCACCGGGGCGCCAACCACGGCGTCTTCGACAAGAACACACGGCGCAGCTATATCACGTCCCAGAACCACGGGTATGCGGTCAAGGCGGACAGCGTGATCCTCCACGGGCTGGATATCACCCACCTGAACCTGAACGACGGCACAGTGGAGGGCATGCAGCATATCAGCAAGCCTGTATTCTCTGTGCAGTTCCACCCGGAATCCAACCCCGGGCCCAATGATACCGGATATTTATTTGATAAGTTCATCGACCTGATGGAAGGAGGAAGACTGTAATGTCCCGCGATTATACATTAGATAAAGTAATGATCATCGGTTCCGGGCCCATTGTGATCGGTCAGGCTGCGGAATTCGATTACGCAGGCACCCAGGCCTGCAAGGCTATTAAAGAGGAAGGCATAGAAGTTGTTCTGGTCAACAGCAATCCCGCTACGATCATGACAGACCAGGGGATCGCCGACCGGGTCTATATAGAACCGATCACAGAAGAAGCGGTGATACGCATCATAGAAAAGGAACATCCCGACGGCATTCTTGCCGGATTCGGCGGACAGACCGCCCTCAACCTGGCTATGAAGCTGGATGACCAGGGTGTGTTCGAAAAATACGGCGTCAAACTCCTGGGCGTCAACCGGGACAGCATCCGCCGCGCGGAGGACCGGGAAGAGTTTAAGGAACTGTGCCAGCAGATCGGCGAACCCATCCCGCCCAGCATAACTGCCACGACATTTGAGGAATGTAAGGAATTCGCGGACCGCATCGGCTACCCGGTGATCATTCGACCTGCCTATACACTGGGAGGCACCGGCGGCGGCATCGCTTCCAACGAAGAGGAACTGCGGGAGCACTGCTCCATGGGCATAGAGAAGAGCGCCATCGGCCAGGTCCTGTGCGAGAAGTCCGTGGCGGGATGGAAGGAAGTAGAATACGAGGTCATGCGGGATTCCAGGGATAACTGTATCGTTATCTGCAGCATGGAGAACCTGGACCCTGTAGGTGTCCATACCGGTGATAGTATCGTCGTCGCGCCGACCCAGACGCTGAACGACACCCAGTATCAGATGCTCCGGGATTCCGCCCTGAAGATCATACGCGCCCTCAATATCGAAGGCGGATGCAACGCCCAGTTCGCTCTGGATCCGGATAAGGACGAATATATCGTCATCGAGGTCAATCCCAGAGTGTCCCGTTCTTCTGCCCTGGCATCCAAGGCAGCAGGCTACCCCATTGCGAAGATTGCAGCCAAGCTGGCCATCGGATACACACTGGATGAGCTGAAAAACTACGTTACCGAAGGATCCAGCGCCTGCTTTGAACCAGCGCTGGACTACTGCGTCGTCAAGATCCCCAAATGGCCCTTCAACAAGTTCCGGACGGCAAGCCGCCGGCTGGGCACCCAGATGAAGGCCACCGGCGAGATCATGGCCATAGACCGGTACTTTGAGAGCGCGCTGCTGAAAGCGGTGGCTTCACTGGAGCTGGACGGCACCGGCATGCGCATCCCTTATGTGTCAGGCCTGTCAAACGAGGCTTTGATCGAGAAAATGAACGCCTGCGACGATGAGCGCATATTCTGCATTTCCGAGATCCTGCGCCGGGAGCTCCTGAACGTGGAGCAGATTCATGACCTGACGAAGATCGACCTCTGGTTCCTGCACAAGATTCAGGGACTCATCGACCTGGAGAAGCGCCTGGCAACAGAGGAAGTGACGGCGGATCTGATCCGCGAGGCAGAGAGTCATGGATTTAACGAGGACGAAATCCTGTCGCTGACAGGCATTTCCCGGGACGTGCTGCAGGATATCCGTATATACCACGATATTTACCCGGTATATAAGGTCGTCGATACCTGCGCCGGCGAGTTCGACGCACTGACGCCTTACTATTATTCCAGCTACGGCGGCGAGGATGAAAGCGTACCGAGCCGCCGGGACAAAGTCCTGGTTGTCGGTTCGGGCCCGATCCGTATCGGACAGGGCATAGAGTTCGACTATTGCTGCGTTCAGGGCGTCTGGGCTCTGCGGGAACTGGGATATGAATCCATAATAATTAATAATAATCCGGAGACCGTCAGCACGGATTTTGATACATCGGATAAACTCTATTTCGAGCCCCTGCACACAGACGACGTGATGAATGTCATCAAGCAGGAGCATCCGGAGGGCGTGATCCTCCAGTTCGGCGGACAGACCTCCCTGAACCTGGCGAGCAAGCTGGCAGCCCGGAGCATTCACATTCTGGGCACGCCAAACAAGTATATCGATCTGGCAGAGGACCGGGAGAAGTTCTCGGACCTTCTGGATATCCTGGACATCAAGGAGCCCCGGGGCTGCGCCGTCCGTACGGAAGAGGAGGCGGCGGAAGCCGTGGAGCAGCTGGGCTACCCCGTCATGGTCCGCCCGTCCTTCGTCATCGGCGGCCGCGCCATGCAGGTTGTCTATAATGACGCAGAGCTGGCAAAATACCTGAAGGAAGCAGTCCGCATGTCCCACGAGCATCCGGTACTCATTGACAAGTATGTAGAAGGCGTGGAGATGGATGTGGACGCCATCGCCGACGGCACCGACGTGCTGATCCCCGGCATCATGGAGCATTTTGAGCGGACCGGCGTCCACTCCGGCGACAGCTGCACCTGCTATCCGCCCTATGATCTGCCCCAGGACGTCATCGACACCCTGGTAGATCACACCCGCCGCATCTGCAAAGCGCTGCACATCGTCGGCCTTGTCAACATCCAGTTCACATGGGACGGCAGGGACGTCTATGTCATAGAGGTGAACCCCCGGGCCTCCCGGACGGTTCCCATTATATCAAAAGTTACAGGCGTGCCCATGGTCCGCATCGCTGTGGAAGTCATGACCGGCGCCCATCTGGCAGACCTTGAATGGGGTACGGGACTCTACCCGCCCGCTCCCTATTACGCGGTGAAGATCCCCGTCTTCTCCGATTCCAAGCTGACAGATGTGGACGTGGCCGTAGGCCCGGAAATGAAATCCACAGGTGAGGTCCTGGGCATAGACCGTGACCTGAATCGCGCCATCTACAAAGGCTGGCTTGCCGAGGGTTCTCTGATCCCGGCGCCAGGCTGCGGCTCCGACGCGGCTGGGACCGCTGGTTCTGCTGCTTCTATTGCTTCTGTTGCTTCTGCCGGTTCTGCGTCTGCCGATTCCAGGCTGACGGATGACAGCGCCAGCGGCTACAGCAACGGCGTAACGAACCCTGCCCTCTCAAAGGAAGAGACTGCAGCCCTTGCTGCATCTTCAGAACCTGCGGCGGATGCGCCGGCAGTGTTCGTCAGCCTGAGAGATCACGACAAATCGCCCTTCAGCGCTGAGATCATTGCGGGATACCGGGCTGCGGGCTTCCGGATCCTGGCATCCAAAGGGACCTGCCAGTTCCTGAATGACTGGGGGATCCCGGCAGACCCCATCGATTTTGCGGACGTGAAGCCCCTGATCGGCGAAGAGATCCAGGCCATCATCAACGTACCGAAAGCAATGAACCGGGTGGATGCCAGCACATTCCCCATCCGCCGGGCAGCCATAGAGCGAAACCTTCCGGTCATGACGTGCATGGATACCGCTAAGCTGTTCCTGCGGGCTGTCCTGCAGAAGCAGCAGAACGTAGAGCTAGACTACAACGTGGTCTGGGAGCAGTAACGGTCGCTTGACATCTGAATTCTTTACTGGGCGTAAGATAAGAGCATTATGTCTTCTGTCTTACGCCCTTTCTGATTAATGGCAGACAGGGCTTTGCTGCCCCGGCATTTACACCAAATCTATTTCAGGTTATAATTTTCCGGGAGGTAAATATCATGAAAGTACTAATGGTCAACAGCAGTTCCCACAAAGAGGGCTGCACATATACCGCACTGGCAGAGATCGGCCGGGCGCTGAAAGAGGAAGGGATCTCCTCAGAAATTTTCTTTCTTGGAAATGAAGCTATGCCGGACTGTGTTGCATGCCGTCGGTGCTCCGACCTGGGGCGGTGCGTGTTTGATGACGATGTAAATAAATTTGCAAGAATGGCTCGGGAAGCGGACGGGTTCGTCTTTGGTTCTCCGGTTTATTATGCTCATCCCACAGGACGGCTTATCACATTCATGGACCGGCTGTTCTATTCGTCCGGGGACGCTCTGGAATTCAAGCCCGCAGCCGCTGTATTCAGCGCAAGGCGCAATGGACAGGTATGTTCCATGGACGTGATCAATAAATATTTCTCCATCAACCAGATGCCCATCGTATCCTCTACATACTGGAATCACGTATTCGGCGCGGCTGCCTCAGAAGTGGCAGAGGATATCGAAGGGCTGAATACGATGTACAATCTTGGGAAGAACATGGCCTGGATGCTGAAGCTCATCGAACTGGGCAAACGGAACGGGCTGGATCATCCGGAGAATACACACCTGTTTACCAACTTCACCCGCTGACTGAAGAAAAGGGGCTGTCTCAAATGACAGCCCCTGAAATATTCTGTTAGCTGAAACAGATTAGAATATCTGCAGCTTGCCCTGTGCCAGCATGACAACAGCGACAACAAAGAGCACCATGACGATGGCGAGAGAAATCCCGTCTGCCTTGGACTCGACCAGTCTGCCCTTGTTCTCGCGGCGGGCCCAGATGTAGAGAATGGTGCCCGGAGCATAGCAGATGGTGGTTGCCAGGATGTAGTTCAGACCGGTAGCATATACCAGCCAGAATCCGTAGATCGTTCCGACGATCGCTGCGATCCATCCTGCTGCGGAGCCGCCTGCGCCATTGTCGCAGCCGTGTCCCTGGATGCAGAGCTTCAGGTAATACAGGGCGGAGAACAGGTAGGGCAGCATGATCGTGCTGGTGGAAATCGCATACATTGCCTGATAGGAGCTGTCGTTTACATGGAGCATGATGATGAAGAACTCCAGGATGATTCCTGTAATCAGGACAGACCATGTGGGTGCGTTGAACTTATTCAGTTTGCCCAGGAATTTCGGGAAAATGCCTCCGAGAGAAGGCTGATACGCGGAGTCTGTGCACAGAATGATGTAAGAGAGCATCGCGCCGCCTACAGAAAGGATTACTGCGCAGTTGACCAGTACGCCGCCCCAGGGGCCTACTACATATTCCATGATGCCTGCCATGGGAGGATTGCTGAGTTTAGCCAGCTCTTCCTGAGGCATAACACCCATGCTGAGTACAGAAATGATTACGTACAGTATGAGCAGGGAGATGAAGGAATAGATCGTAGCTTTTCCTGCGATCTTGGTGTTCTTGGCACGGGCAGAGAGTACGACAGCGCCCTCGATTCCGATGAATGTCCAAACAGTAGTGGTTACTGTGCTCTTTACCTGTGTGAGCAGGGAGTCACCGCCAGGAACACCGGCGAAGTTCTCCATAAAGATGCTCGGCTTGAACGCGCCGGCAAGGATGATTGCGATAATAGTAAACAGGATAGGAACCAGTTTGGCGATAACGACGACCGCATTGATTCCTACTGCGGAGTTAACGCCCCTGTAAACCAGGTAAACCAGGAACCACATGTAGATGGATCCGACGATGACGGATGCCATGTTGTTTCCGGAGCCGAATACATCGAAGAAGTTGCCCAGCGTAGCGAACATAAGAGCAACATAGGATACGGGCGCCAGGATCGCGCTGATCCAGTAACCCCAGCTGTTGATAAATCCGACATAATTTCCGAATCCAGCCTTGGAATAGTTATAAATACCGGATGACAGTTCCGGCTTGACGACAGACAGTCTGTAGAAGCAGATCGCAAGTCCCGACATACCGATACCGCAGATCAGCCAGCCCAGAAGGACTGCCAGTGTGTGGGCTCCTCCTGCAGCGAAGTCTCCCGCCAGGGAGAATACTCCGGATGCGAGAGTTGTACTGATGGCAAACAGGGTAAGTTTGCCAATACCCAGATCTTTCTCTTTCTCCATTGAAAAACCTCCAACTAATAAAAACACCTTACAATAATACCTGTGGTTACCTATTCATAACCATCGCTTATCATACCATTCCTTCCTGTATTTTGCAATATACAAAACACTGTGCGAGATATTTTATATATTGTATCCAAGAAACAAGGAGAAAAAATCCGGAACAAAGACACTGCTTCAGGCGCGCATCGGACTTCAGCGAGAATCAGGCTCAGCCCAGCCCGCCTTCACTGCACGGGCTAACTTCGTCCGGCAGAATCTAATGGCTTTGTTACGGATCAATCATTCATGAATATTAATCTTTATCCTGACACGGAGCCCTGCCTCGGTGCTGCGAGACGGGCAGTTTACCAGCTGCCCGCCGGCGCAGCCGCCGCAGGACTTATTTTAAAATTAAGCGAATGTGAATACGGTTCCTGTTTCGCCGTTCAGCGCTTCTACTGCCTTATCCAGAGAAGTGATGATCGCCTTCTTGTTCGGGTTGGCGCGGACAAACTTCATCGCAGCCTCTACCTTCGGCAGCATGCTGCCCGGCGCGAACTGTCCTTCTTCGATGTACTGGTCTGCCTGCTCCAGTGTGAGGCTGGCCAGATCTTCCTGGTTGGGCTTATTGAAGTTGATGGCAACCTTCTCTACCTCTGTCAGGATCAGCAGGATGTCTGCATTGATTTCCTCTGCCAGAAGCTCTGCGCCGAAGTCCTTATCGATAACAGCAGCAACACCCTCAAGAGTACCGTTGCGCTTCTCGATGACGGGGATTCCGCCGCCGCCTGTGCAGATGACGATGGTCGTGGGCCACAGTGTACGGATGGCATCGATCTCTACGATCCTGCGGGGCAGCGGAGAAGGTACTACTCTTCTCCAGCCGCGGCCGGCGTCTTCCTTCATGGTATAACCCTTCTCCTCCTGGAGTTTCTTCGCTTCCTCTTCTGAATAGAAGGGGCCGATGGGCTTGGTCGGGTTCTTGAATGCCGGATCGGTCTTCTCAACGACAGTCTGTGTCTCGATGGTAGCAACCTGAATGTTGCGGTTGCGTCTGCTCAGCGCGTACTTCAGCGCCTGCTGGATGTGATAGCCGATATAGCCCTGGGACATTGCGCCGCAGACGTCGAAGGGCATGGCCGGTGTTACGTCCTTGGCAGTTTCAGAAGCCAGCAGGATACGACCTACCTGAGGCCCGTTTCCGTGAACGATACCGATCTCATATCCGGCGCTGCTGATGTCAGCGATGCGCTCGCAGGTCTTCTTTACTACCTTGAGCTGTGCCTCTGCAGTGGCCTCGGATTTACTTGACTGGAGCGCATTGCCGCCCAGCGCGATTACTATTTTCTTTGCCATTGTATTATCTCCTTAATGATCGTGTCCGCAGACTGCTGCCGGGCCATACCGGATACCGGTTTCACTCCCGGGCCCGCAGCGCCATGACTCCCATACCGGACACATCTGAGTCATTCTCTCCCTCTTATTTTCGGACCATTTACAGATCGTCTCTGTTTACCGGGCAGGACATGCAGCGCGGACCTCCTCTTCCTCTGGAAAGCTCCGAGGACGGGATGGTCAGGACGCGGATGCCCTTCTTGTCCAGCAGGTCATTAGTAACGTAGTTTCTCTCATAAGTCACGACGGTTCCCGGTGCGATGCACAGGGTGTTGGAGCCGTCATTCCACTGCTCTCTCTGGGCAGCCATCATGTCGTCGCCGCCGCAGCGGATCAGCTCAACCGCCGGTACCTTCAGCACCCGTGCCAGAAGGCGGGACAGTTCGTCGGTAACCGATTCGAAATGAATGGCTCCGTCTGCTCCCAGCGTGATCTCAAACAGCTGGAGCGGGCCCTCAATCTCCGGATGGATCGTGAACTTGTCGTAATCGATCATGGTGAATACGGTGTCCAGATGCATGAACGCTCTGCTCTTGGGGATGTCAAAGACGATGACCCTCTTGAATGTGGAGCGGTGCAGGATGTTCTCCGCAAACCGTTCGATACCCAGCGCCGTCGTTCTCTGAGACAGGCCGATGGCTACCGTCTCACTGTTCAGCACCAGCACGTCGCCGCCCTCGATAGACGCGGGATCGTGATAGTCATACCACTGCTGAGCGCCTTCCTGTGCGAAGTCCCTGTTATACCGGAACATGTACTGCAGGAGCAGGCATTCCCTGCGGCGCGTCGCCGTGCTCATGTGGTGGACATTCAGCCCGTTGCCGATGCAGGCGCCGGGATCCCTTGTGAAATAGAGGTTCGGCATGGGATCCATGTAAAACGGATAGGACGAAGAAATCAGGTCTGCCAGTGTCCTGGCCTCAATGCCCTCGATCTCATCCTTGCGCACGCCTGCGATGATCTTGGCGACCATCTTCTTCGCAGGCATCTGGATCAGGTAGTCGTTGATCGCGTCCCGTACGCTCTGGGAACTGAGATCGCTCTCATCCAGCATCTCGTTCAGGAACTGCTTCTTCACTTCAGGATCAGCCAATGCCTTAGCGGTCTCATCCACATAATAGATGACCTCAACGCCGTTCTCTCTCAGGGTGTTTGCAAAAGCATCGTGTTCCTTCTGCGCTACCTTCAGGTAAGGAATATCGTCAAACAAAAGCCGCTCGAAGTTGTCGGGAACCAGATTCTCGACTTCCGGTCCGATCCGGTGGAGCAGTACCTTGTTCAGTTTGCCGATCTCCGAATAATTGTGGATTCCAGGATACATAGTTTCTCCTTCCAATAAGAGCGCCGCAGGCATAAAGAGGCAGGAATGCCCGCCGCTCTTCGGATCCTTATTCTTCAGTCAGTCCGGGGAGACCCGAAAAGGTCTCCCCGTCTCATTATCTGTCTTTTTCAGGAACAAAGCCCTGACCGGCTCTTAGCCGATGGTTGCAACGATGACAGCCTTGATGGTGTGCATTCTGTTCTCAGCCTCGTCAAATACGACGGAGTTTCTGGACAGGAATACCTCATCGGTCACCTCGCGGATATCATATCCCAGTTCCTTCTGGCTGCTTGCCATTGTGGTGTCGAAATCATGGAAGGAAGGCAGGCAGTGCATGAAGATGCAGTCCGGGTTGCCAGTCTTGTCCAGGAATTCTCTCGTAACCTTGAACGGAGTCAGCAGGCGGACTCTCTCAGGGATCTGATCCTCTTCACCCATGGAAGCCCAGATGTCTGTGTAGATGGCGTCAGCGCCAACCAGGCAGTTCTCATCGGAGCTGATCTCGATGGTAGCGCCGGTCTCAGCAGCTACTTCGTTCGCTCTTGCAACAACATCCTTGTCAACCTCTGCGATGAGCTCATCCGGTCCGTAAGCTACGAAATGCATACCCATCTTGGCGCATCCGTACATCCATGCATAAGCCATGTTGTTTCTGACGTCGCCGACGAATACCAGCTTAACCTTGTTCAGCGGTTTGGCAACGTGCTCCTCGATGGTCAGCATGTCAGCCAGAATCTGAGTCGGATGGTCAACGTCTGTCAGACCGTTCCATACAGGTACGCAGCTGTTCTCAGCCAGTTCTTCAACAACGCTCTGCTTGTATCCTCTGTACTCGATTCCGTCATAGAATCTGGAGAGAACCTTGGCAGTGTCTGCGATGGTCTCTTTCTTTCCCATCTGGGAGCTCTTGCTGTCCAGGAATGTAACGCCTGCGCCCTCATCCATAGCGGCTACTTCAAATGCGCATCTTGTTCTTGTAGAAGTCTTCTCGAACAGCAGAACGATATTCTTTCCTTTCAGTACATGGTTAACGATTCCGGCTCTCTTCTTAGCCTTCAGATCGTGAGCCAGGTCCAGCATATAACGGATCTCTGTCGGTGTGAAGTCCATCAGTGTTAAGAAATCTCTGCCCTTCAGACTAACTGCCATAATGATTCTCCTTTTCTCTCGGCGGCTGTGCTCTGCCGCTCAGACAATGATAGTTGATTTACTTTATCGCTATAATATTCTGTCAACGATTGATGTATTTATATTACAATAATCAGAAAAGAATGGAAAGTACCAGTGCCCATCTGATTTAAGGTACCAGTATCGCCCGCGGCTGCGGAAGAGCGCCGGGCGTTTTCTTAAACAGCCGGTAGATCACGCCGGTCAGCCGTTTCATGCCCTCTGTCAGCCATTCCGGCGATTCGTAGGAAAAGTTCAGCCGGATATATTCATGGCCGCTGTTCTGCAGGGGATAATAAAACTGGCCGGGCATGACGCTGACCCGTTCTCCTGCCGCCTCCCGGACCACGTCATCTGCCGTGACGCCCCGGGGCAAATGTACCCATATATAGACGCCGCCCCTTGGTTTGACATACTGGACGCCGATATCCCCGATGCGGTCCAGCCAGGAACACATGATATCCCTGTTGCTCCGGTTATGCTGGATGATCAGATCCAGATGAGAGTGGTAACTCCCGTCCTCCAGAGCCCGGGCGATGAGCCTCTGTGTCAGCCAGTTCACGGAAATGACGTGAACAGAGACCAGTTTGCTCATAGTCTGGATCATCTGCTCATCTGCCACGACAAAAGCGACGGACATGCCGGGAATGAACGTCAGGGAGAAAGAATAGATATAGATCACATTGTTTTCCCGGTCCATGGACTTGAGCGTGGGCATCTCCCGATCCTCGTAATGAAGGCCGGATGCGGCGTCATCCTCCACAACAGGCAGCCGGTAACGCCGGCTGATATCCAGTATTGCCCTCCGGCGTTCCATGGAAAGGACCGCTGTGGTCGGGTCCTGGTAACTGGAATTTACGTAAATAAATTTCGGGTCGTGGAGGGTCACCAGTTTTTCCAGCCCGTCGGTCATCATGCCGTCCCCGTCCACAGGCACGGTAAATATCCTGCAGCCTGCCAGTTCCATGAGACGGTAAACATCCGGGGAGCACGGTTCTTCAATGATGACAGCGTCGCCGGGCTCGATCAGCGCGGTGATAATGAAATCCAGGGCCTGATTCGTTTCAGAAAGGATCTGGATCTGGCTGGGCCCGGCATAGATGCCTTTGTTCCTGAGGTGAAAGCGAATCTGCTTCAGCAGTTCCTGATCCCCCTGATAGGGCGAAACGTATGCCGGCAGCATGGCCCCAGTCTCCAGCGCCTCTTTCACCATCTCGCCGATCTCCTCGGATGTGTAGAGATAGGGCGGCACGCCGGCGGCCATGGAAATGCCTCCGCTGCTGTTGAACCTTCTGTATATGTTGTCATAGCCCCGGTCCAGGTCAAGATATTCATCCTTAATAAGATTTGGCCAGTTGACCGAACCGCCGCCCCGGGGCGTCTCTGCCGGCTCCGCGTCCGGACGCAGGGGACCTGTCACCCGGTATCCCAGGCCCTGATGGGATTCTATGAGGTCCATATCCTTCAGCTGCTCATAGGCGCGGATCACCGTGTTTCTGTGGACGCCCAGCTCCTCTGCCAGCCGGCGTTCCGAGGGGAGCACGGCGCCCTCTACCAGATCCCCCAGCAGTATGGCCCGCCGGACCTGCCCGGCAATCTGCATATACATGGGGCTCTTCAGCTGTCTGTCAAGTACGATGCGCATGGTTGTTCTCCATTCTGCGGCGGGATTACCCGTCAAATCGAGAATCATTAAAATTCAAATCAGAAAAGTTTATTTTCACAATTTCTCATGTTAAAAAGGGACCGCCTTCTTATTAAGACAGTCCCTCGTCAGTTCTTTAATTGTACGGATCCCGCCGGTTCAGGCTGGTGTTCTGCAGTGCGTCCAGCTCATCCAGCGCCTCGCCTGTTCCCTTGGCTACGCAGGACATGGGATCATCCGCTACCCGAACCTCTATGCCGGTCCGGTCGTAGATCTTCCGGTCCAGTCCGTAGAGCAGAGCGCCGCCGCCGGTCAGGACGATGCCGGAGCTGCTGATATCCGCCGCAAGCTCAGGCGGGGTCTTCTCCAGGACGCCGTGAACTGCCTCACATATGGTGTTCAGCGGTTCCTCCAGGGCTTCCATTATCTCTTCAGATGTGATCTCCACGGTCTTGGGCAGGCCAGTCACAAGGTCCCGGCCCCGGCATTCCATGGTGACTTCCTCTTCTCTCGGATAGGCTGTACCGATCTCTTTCTTAATGTCCTCGCCGGTGCGTTCGCCGATATAGAGTTTATGCACCTTGCGCATATACTTGATGATGGACTCGTCAAACTTATCGCCGGCAACCTTAAGGGAATTGCTGGTGATCAGTCCGCCCAGAGCGATGACCGCGATATCTGTGGTTCCGCCGCCGATATCGATGACCATCTTGCCGTCCGGCTCCGTAACGTCCAGGCCTGCGCCGATGGCAGCCGCCAGGGGCTCCTCCATC
The DNA here is from genome assembly GCA_900315125.1 of uncultured Eubacteriales bacterium. Classification (GTDB taxonomy): domain Bacteria; phylum Bacillota; class Clostridia; order Peptostreptococcales; family Anaerovoracaceae; genus Aminicella. The sequence continues at coordinate 10,345 of OMXT01000017.1, read as the reverse complement.
AGGTATACGTCCTTGCCGCCCGCCTGCTCGGCTGCTTCACGGACAGCCCTCTTCTCTACTTCTGTTACGCCGCTGGGGACGCAGACCATGATCCTCGGCTTGAAGAACAGACTCCGCCCGCAGGTCTTGCGGATGAAATACTTGAGCATCCTCTCTGTGATGTCATAATCAGATATGACGCCGTCCTTCAGGGGCTTGGCCGCGATGATGTTCGCCGGGGTCCTTCCCAGCATCTGCCTCGCCTCTTCACCGATAGCCAGGATCTCATCCGTATCCTGATTCACCGCCACAACGGAGGGCTCGTTCAGGACGATGCCCTTTCCCTTAATATATACCAGCACATTGGCTGTACCCAAATCAATTCCAACTTCTGCCGCCATTCGATTTCTCCTTTATTTCCACCAGAATGCTGTTCCTATCATAGCAGATAAGAGTGGAAAATTCAAGATGACCCGGTTACAACACGAAGGAAATTACAGCGCATATTCTTCCAGGTAGCTCCGGTACATCCGCAGGAATCCCGGGTCGTTCATGGACTTGATCTGCCCCAGGTATTCGTGGGTGTCGAACACGTCCTTCTGCAGCTCTATGACCGCTACGGCGATGTTGGAGCAGTGGTCGGATACCCTCTCGTAGTTCGCCAGGATGTCCTGAAGGACGAATCCGTTCTGAATGGTGCACTCCCCGGTCTTAAGCCGGTTTACATGGTTGAATTTGATCTGCTCCAGCAGTCCGTCGATCACCTGCTCCAGGGGCTCTACGTGAGAAGCAAGTTCTACATCTGTATTAACAAAGGCTTCCTGGGTCATTTTCAGGATATCCCGAAGAGCACGCTCCGCCGTCTCCAGTTCCTTCTTCGCGTCGCCGGAGAACTCCACGCTCTTGTCCGCGATCTCATTGGCTGACGCCACGAGATTCAATGCGTGGTCGCTGATTCGTTCGAAATTCCCGATTGTATGGAGCATCTCCGATACCTGGCGTGAGCTTTCGTCAGACAGGTCGCTGCCGGAAAGCTGAACAAGGTACGTCCCCAGGTGATCTTCGTATACGTCCACTTCCTGCTCCATGCGTCGGATGTCCTCTTCCTCGTCCGAGGAGTAGGCGAAGAGCAGAGCCATGGCTTTGTTCATGGATTCCATGGATATGCCCGCCATTTCCCTCGTCATTTTGCTGCATTCCGTAACGGCGACGGAGGGCGTCTTGAGCAGGCGCTCGTCCAGATAAGCCAGCTGCTTTTCCGGTTCGTCGTGAATCGTATTCATGGCGATTCGCACAAGGAAGTTCGCGAAGGGCAGCAGCAGCGCTGTGGTACAGATATTGAAAATACTGTGGAACAAAGCAATGTCAACGGGGTTTATGGCGTCTTCAAAGAACGAAAAACTGATCACCGCATGCAGCCCGTAGAATATGGCCATAAATACGATCGTTCCAATGACGTTGAAACTGATGTGGATCACAGCGACTCTCTTGGCGTTGCGGCTCACGCCGATGCTGGAGATCAGCGCCGTCACGCAGGTCCCGATGTTCTGTCCCATGATGATGGGGATCGCCATGCCCACGGAGATATTGCCCGTCATGGAAAGTGCCTGGAGAATGCCGACAGACGCAGAGGAACTCTGGATCACGGCGGTTACCGCGATGCCGGTCAGCAGACCGATGAACGGATTATTGTAGGCGGTCAGGATCTTCGTGAACTGAGGAGAATCCGCCAGGGGTGAAACGGAGTCCGCCATGGCAGTCATACCGTACATGAGGATGGCAAATCCTATGAGAATGTTCCCGATGTCTTTGTTCCTGCCTGTTTTGGATCCCATGGAGAGGATCACGCCGATCAAGGCCAGGACCGGTGAGAACGTCTCCGGCTTCACCATCTGGGCGAACACATTATCAGACTGAATACCCACGAGGGACATGATCCAGGCGGTGACCGTGGTGCCGATGTTGGATCCCATGATGACGCCCACCGTATGGCTCAGATCGAGGATACCGGAGTTGACCAGACCCACCAGCATGACGGTCACTGCCGAAGAACTCTGGATCACAGCGGTGACGCCCAGTCCCAGCAGCAGGCCCTTGACCCGGTTTGATGTGAGCCGGTTCAGGATGATTTCCATTTTCCCGCCGGCCAGCTTTTCCAGGTTGGCGGACATGAAGTTCATGCCGAACAGGAACAGCGCCAGGCCTCCAAACAATGTGATAAATGATAAAACTGACATGATCTCTCTCCTGTTATTACACGTTTAGTCCCGGCTGGCGCCGTCTTCCTTCTTTCCGTTACCTTCCGGGCATGGCGGGAAAATGACGGTGATCGTCGTTCCGGCTCCCGGGGTGCTGTCGATCTGGATCTTCGCGTGATGGAAAGCCGCCCCGTGTTTTACGATGGAAAGGCCCAGACCTGTGCCGCCGATCTCCTTGGAATGGCTTTTGTTTACGCGATAGAACCGTTCAAACACCCGGTTCTGGTCCTGCCGGGGTATGCCGATCCCGTTGTCGCTTACTCTGACGAAAGGCCGCGGCGCCTCTGCCTCGTACGCGGCTTCCGCCGTTTCCCAGTGTCCGGCCATGCCGTCCCCGGTCCCTTCCGGTTTCATGAATCCCGTGGTCATGGTCACCCATCCGCCGGGCTCGTTATACTTAATGGCGTTGTCGCAGAGATTGTATATGATCTCTTCCAGTATCGGATATACGCCCTGGACCGGCGCGCTTTCGCCTTCGCATTTCAGCGTGATGTCCGCCGCCCTTGCCGACTGTGCCAGCGTGTCTTCCACATCCTCGCAGATATCCGCAAGATCCAGCCGCTCCGGATTGGCGGTTACCTGGTTCTCATCCAGCTGGGACAGCTTCAGTATGTCATCTACAAGGAAGATCAGCCGCTGGGCTTCGTCATAGATCCTTCCCGCGAAATGCACCTGTTCCTCCGGTCCAGCCATGCCGCTCCGGAGGATCTCCGCAAACCCGGATATGGACGTCAGGGGCGTCTTCAGCTCGTGGGAAACGTTCGCCGTAAATTCCTGGCGGAACGCCGCTTCCCGTGTCTTGATCTCCACATCGCTTGCCAGCTGCTCCAGCTGCTCGTTCACCGTCCGGTTCTGGGCGATCAGGCTCATGGTCAGGGGCTTCAGCTCATCGTAGACCATGGATCCGTAAGGATTGGCGGGGTCGATCTTATTGATGGGCTCCACGATGTTCCTGGCCACCTTCCGCGAAAGCAGGAATGCCAGGAGCAGCGCGATCACGAGCACCAGGAGGAAAGGCCTGATCATCATGTAGAGAAGGCTGGTGATCCCCACTCTCGTGTTGGATACGCGGACCACATTACCATTATTCAGCCTGACCGCACAGTAGTATGTGCGGCGGCTCAGCGTCCTGGAATACCGCTGGCTCTCGCCCCGGCCCTTCTTCAGCGCTTCCTGCACCTCCGGCCGGTTCTTATGGCTGCCCAGCTCGCCCTTATCCACCTGTGTATCGTAGATCACGGTGCCGTCAGCAGCGATATATGTCACCCGGAAGGGCGGCAGCGCCGAGGGGACCTTGCTGTCCTCTGAGGCACCATCTACTGTCCCGGCGCTTTCTTCTGTCCCTGACGTGCTGTCCCCGGACAAAGCCCCGCTTGCCCCGGGTTTATCCAGATAGTCCTTCTTCAGCTCCTTCAGGCAGTCCGCCCCTCGTGTCTCTACGGCTTCCGCCACGAGATAGGTCTCGTTTCTGAGATTTTCCTTATTGTCCTCTGCGCTCCGGGAGTACAGAGCGCCGAATATGATCACGAGACTGGCGGCAAGCACCACCAGCGCCACGATCATGCTCCCCTTAAAAATCCTCTGCTGCATACTCTGCTCCTTCTTTCTTATTGAATCATTATTGTATCGGCTGAAATCGCGTTTCTTTTATCAGTCTGTGAATATCAGGCTGTAAACTGCCGTACGGATCCGTCAGCCCATGATCCGGTACCCGATGCCCCGGACTGTTTCGATCAGGCTGCCGCAGTCCCCCAGCTTGCTCCGCAGGGATCGGATATGTACGTCCACCGTCCGGCTTTCCCCGTCGAACTCGTAGCCCCAGATCTTCGTCAGGAGCTGATCCCGAGTCATGACGATTCCCTTGTTTGCCGCAAGCAGCGCAAGAAGTTCGAACTCTTTTCTCGTCAGCATCACTTCCTCGCCGTTTACCGTCACCTGATGCCGGGCGGGGGATACCTTCAGTTCCTCATTCTTCCCTGCCGTCAGAACCTCCGGCTGCTGCTCCATGCCTGCCCGCCGGAGCAGCGCCTTGACCCGGGCAATGAGTTCCGCCAGACCGAAGGGCTTCGGCAGATAGTCATCCGCTCCGCTGTCCAGCCCGACGACCTTGTCGTACTCCGTGCTCCGGGCGGTCAGCATCATGATGGGCGTGCGCTGTGTTGCAGGATCTGCCCGCAGCTCTTTCAGTATATCCAGACCGCTCTCCTCCGGGAGCATGATGTCGAGAAGGATCAGGTCAGGGCTTTGTTCCTTCATGGCCCGCCAGAACGCCGACGGCCGCTCGAATCCCTTTGCCTCGTATCCTGAATTTACAAGCATGTACAGGACCATTTCCCTTATGCTGCTGTCATCTTCCAGTAAGTAGATCATCTCTGCCTCCTAAAAAAATAGTGGCGAATTTCTTTTTTCGCCACAAGTGTACTAATACTATGTTATGGAACCAGCACCGGAATGTTAACTTTATGTAAAATCCGTGTACTGCGGGAACAAAGCCCTGACCGGCTCACAGTTCCCAGATCACCTCTGCTCTTCCCCACAGGAACGCCAGGAAGATCATGGCTGCCGGCGCGATATAAGGCGCCATGGGCATCCGGTCGCCCTTCTTTACCTTATGATTTCCCAGAAGATAGAGGTAATGAATCACGCTGAGGACCGTGGACATCGCGAAAATTTCCAGTATGCCGAAGGGCCCGGCTATGAGCCCCAGCACAGCGAAGAGCTTGATGTCCCCGCCCCCAAGGGTATCCTGGCGGTAGACCAGCCGTCCCAGCAGGGCGATCAGGAGCATGATCCCCAGGCCGATCCCCGCGCCGTACACATAATGGCGCCAGTCTGTCGCGTAGGGTATGTATCCCAGTGCCGTCACACCCAGCAGGATGATGAGCTGGTCAGGAATGATCCGGTACAGCGCGTCGCCGATGGCCATCTCGATCAGAAGCCAGATGGACAGGCAGGCTGCCGCAGCATATCCGATATCATCTGCTCCCATCCAAAGACCCAGAATCACAAAGAGCATGGTGAACACGGTCTTCCAGGGGTGGCTCTTGATCCGCTGGGTGTAAGGATCCATGAGGGAACTGTCCGGATCCGGCTCCTCTCCGTAATCCACGAACCACCGGGCGGGCATCTTATTGAAGAAATACACGGCGCCGTTGCCCAGCAGGACCGCTGCTCCCACGACAGCCGCGCATTTTATGAACATGATCAGCACTTTCATCCAGGGATCCAAATGTCACACTCCTGTTGCTCTGTTACGATCAATTTGCCTGTGCCCGCTCTCTTTCCTCCGGGCTTCCGCAGGATCGGACTCCTTCTGGATCAGCCGCACTTGCTGAATCCGCAGTTCCGGCAGATGACGCAGCCTCCCTCGTGTTCCACCGGCCCGCCGCACTCCGGGCAGACGTGGATCTCTGCGGCTGTTGCCGGAATATCCACATATTCCAGCGGTCTCGGCGCATAAGCGGGCTGACGTCCTGCCGCGCTTCCTGCTCCCGGTCTCCCTGCCGCGGATGCTCCCGTACCGCCCGTTGCTCCGTAGAACCGACCCGGCGCCGGCACGTTCATATTGCGGATCGCGTCCCGCTCTGCCTGGATCGACATGGCTGTATCTGACCGTGCCTCGTCCTCGATGAGCTTGGATACCTTCATGATGACGCGGGCGATGGCGTCCGGGCAGGATGTGCAGGACATGCCCTGCTGCCGGATGGTGGACGGGCAGCGAATGCCCTTCAGCTGGTCGTAGACTTCTTCGATAGAGATGCCGCTGCGCAGTGCGACGGAGACCAGTCTTGCCGTCGCCTCGCTCTGGGACGGACAGCCGCCGGCCTTGCCTGTGCTCGTAAACACCTCGCAGATGCCGTTCTCGTCATAGTTTGTCGTTATGTAGAGGTTGCCGCAGCCGATCTTAACCTTCTCAGTGAATCCCTTCGTCACCGATGGGCGGGGACGGGGCTCCACATGCTGGGGGTACTGAGGCGCTGCCGCCGCTGCTGCCTGTCCCGGCGCCGCGGCCTGCTGTTCATGGTTGACCTGACCGATGTTCAGGACCTGTTCCTCTCTGGAGCCGTCCCGGTAGATCGTCACACCCTTGCATCCCTCTTCATAGGCGAGCACATAGGCCTCCCGAACCTCGCCCCTTGTGGCTTCCTTCGGGAAGTTTACCGTCTTGGATACGGCGTTGTCCGTATGGCGCTGGAACGCCGCCTGCATGCGGATGTGGTCCACAGGCCTGATATCATGGGCGCTGACGAAGACCTTCCTGATGTCCTCCGGTATCTCCTCACAGTGGGCGATGGTCCCGTCCTTTGCGATCTTCTTCATCAGTGCTTCCGAATAAATCCCCAGGTCCTTCAGTTTCTGCATCAGGATCGGATTGACCTCGATCATCTCTGTCCCGTCCATGATGTTGCGGATAAAGGCATAGGCGAATACCGGCTCTACGCCGGAGCTGCACCCGGCAATCATGGATATGGTCCCCGTAGGCGCTATGGTCGTCACGGTTGCGTTGCGCCGGGGATCTCCATCGGCAAGGGTGCTGACGCTGAACAGGGGGAATGCGCCCCTCTGCTCAGCCAGCCGGACGCTTGCCGCGTGTCCTACGTTATTGATGAATCCCATGACTTTATCCGCCAGGGCCACTGCCTCATCCGAATTGTAGGGGATACCCAGCATCAGCAGCGCATCTGCCCAGCCCATGACGCCCAGTCCGATCTTGCGGGTGGAACGGGTGGTCTCTGCGATAACGTCCAGGGGATAGTTGTTTGCCTCTATGACATTGTCCAGGAAGTGAACAGCCAGGTCCACTGTCGATTCCAGCAGCCGATAGTCGAACTCCCATCCGGTCAGGGTCTGCCGGAGCATCCGGGTCAGATTGATGGAGCCCAGGTTGCAGCTCTCATAGGGAAGCAGGGGCTGCTCCCCGCAGGGATTGGTGCTCTCGATCTCTCCTGCCGTTGGAACCACATTGTCCCTGTTCACCCGGTCCAGGAAAATGATGCCCGGCTCGCCGTTCCGCCACGCATGGTCAACGATCATGTCGAAGACCCGGACAGCGGACAGGTGGCCTACCGCCCTTCCGGTCTTGGGATCGATCAGGTCATAGTCCGACTGATCTTCCACCGCCTTCATGAAGTCCTCGGTGATCCCCACGCTGATGTTGAAGTTCGTGATGTCCTTATTATTTTCCTTGCAGTCAATGAATTCCAGGATATCCGGATGGTCGACCCGGAGCACGCCCATGTTGGCTCCCCGTCTTGTTCCGCCCTGCTTCACCGCTTCTGTGGCCGCATTGAAGACCTTCATGAAGCTTACCGGACCGCTGGCAACACCGCCGGTGGACCGTACGGCAGAGCCGCTCTGGCGGAGCCGGCTGAAGGAGAAGCCTGTGCCGCCGCCGGATTTGTGGATAAGCGCGGCGTTCTTTACCGAATCGAATATATCCTCCATGCTGTCCTCTACAGGAAGGACAAAGCATGCAGAGAGCTGTCCCAGCGGTCTCCCCGCATTCATGAGCGTCGGGGAGTTGGGCATGAACCGCAGGCTTGTCATAAGATCGTAGAAGTCGTCGGACAGCTTCGCTGTATCTGCTGTGTTGTCAAACTTAGCATCTTCCTTCGCGATGGTATCCGCTACCCTGCGGAACATTCCGTCGATGGTCTCTACGACATTGCCGTCCTCATCCTTGCCAAGATAGCGCTTCTCCAGCACCTTCCTGGCATTCTCACTGATTTCACTGATTGCCATATGTATGATCCCTTTCGAAAATAATTCTATATTTTAGACAAACCGTCCGTTTGTCTTCCCCATCTTGTGGTGGGCAAGAATCATTATAGCACCACATATTGTGGATTTCCAGTATAACGTGAAATAAATAAGAGCGAATCTCCAGGGCGCCTGAAATCAGCAGTCCGGGCGTGAGTCGAGACTGGGTCAGCTGTAAAAAAAGCAGGTAGCATTAAAGGGAATAAACTTTCTATTATAGAAGGAGGTTTTTCATTTTTAGTACTCTGGGCATCGCTGCGGATCGCAATAGAAGACACGCACGTCCACCTTTCCAATGTAAGGGTTGAATTCGATTGCCGCAGGGTTGCTGAACTCCGTTCCTCGATCCGTCAATATGACAGAAAAGATGCGACAGTTGTAATGTAAAAACAAGAAGTTGTAACCGCACGATCTATACTTTCTGAATTTTGCAGGACTCACTGCACTCCGGCTGTGACATTTAATTATTCAATTAACCCTTATCCTGATGAGTGGTTCCATTGGCGGTGTCCATTTCCCGAGATCAGAAATTACAACCCCAGCCGGTGATCCAATCGGAGGATCCGCCCGATCCCCTTTACCAGATTTCCGATCAGTATTCCCCCGATCACAGTGCCTTCCCGGACACCTGCCAGCTGATGAAGCACTGCCAGACCAAGCAGCAGGGCAATGACCGCCTGGGATGTATCTGTAATCATTTTCACCGAGCCGAAAGGTTTTCTCAGACGTTTGGCAATGGCACCGGCAAATCCGTCCGCCGGGAGCATACAAACGTCCGCCGTAACCTCGAAATAGGCGCCAACGGCAATAATGACACAGCCAAGAAGCATGGAAAACATCTTCATAATGTAATGAACCGGTTCGAATCCCTGAAGCAGCAGCATAGAAAAATCGATCACATAACCGAAGAGGAAAGAGACAGGGACCTGCAGAAGAATGTCTGGCCAATGCCTTTCCTTCCCCAGAAGAAACGCCTGCAAAGCCGTAAGAAGGAGATTGATCAGGCAAGTAACATTTCCCAAAGTAAACTGTGGAAATATCAAAGACAGCGTATAGGGGATCGAAGCAATCGGCGTGATGCCTAATTCCGCTTTCGTGATAAATGCCACGCCGAACCCGTTCAAGAGAACGCCGGCTCCCAAAATTCCATAACGTATCCCTAATTTATTTCTGGTCATTCTTTCACCTTCTCCCGAGGATCGATCTGATCTGCCGCATCCGTCTCCAGATTGCGGATCATGCACCTGACCTGTCTGTAAAAACGTTCCCGATCCTCCTGATCTGCCGGCCCCCACAGTTTTTCCTCCAGGAGATCGAGTTCTTTCTGAAAGTCGTCTGCCAGTTTTCTTCCCTTATCCGTCAGAAAGATCAGCCGCTGCCGCCTATCTGCCATGTCAGGTTCACTGTAAATCAGACCGTTCCTTTTCATTCTGCCTAAAATACCTGTGATCGTAGATTTGTCCAATCCGTTTGCTTTACATATGTCTGTAGGCGTACAGCCATCACTTTCCCGAAGAAATTCAAGGACTTTGGGCTGTCCGGGATACAGATCGTATTCCTGCGCCTTTTGGATAATATAAAGAGCGATCTTGTTCTGCAGAAGCATCGTCAGATAATGTGCCGAATTTTTCATTTTACGTCCCTTTCATTTAGTTTGCATGCAAACTATAATACAATCTTCCGGTTATGTCAACAAAAGTTTCGCCTCTTTATGATGCTAATTTCTGAACTTCTCGGTTAATTAACACTCAAATTTCAGCCAAACAATCAAGGGTACAACGTACGTTTACTACGAATACGGAAGGAAATATGTGCCAGAAAGAAAATATACCGTCCCGCAATGCACATCGATCGGCAAAGTGTGTGATGGTGAGGAAGGGATGATGATTCCTAATAGGAATTACATCAAATACTTTCCAGATGCAGACATGCCGGAGTATCTTCCTGAATCAACAAGAAGCGGCTGTCTGAAGATAGGATCCTACCTGGTGATCAGGAAAGTCATTGAACACTATGGGTTTGAATCCGAGCTTCAGAGCCTCCTGGGAAAAGACGCAGGATTGTTTCTGGATCTGGCGGCATATGTTTTCAGAATGACTGGAACAGCAAGCGGGATCACAGAGAGAAGATCTACCTTTCCTACGATTCGACCAACAAGCATTGCCAGGCCGGAGACATAGAACTTGCAGAGTTCGGGCACGAGAAAGAGAAACAGGACAAGCTGATATACAACTATTCGGTTGCGTATGACAGAAACAACAGGCTGCCTCTGTTTTATGAGCAATATCCGGGCAGCGTGAACGATGTGTCGCAGCTTCAGTACATGCTTGAGAGAGCATCCGCATACG
>OMXT01000051.1 GCA_900315125.1 uncultured Eubacteriales bacterium | reverse complement strand
TTCTATCACAAGAAGGTGGCCTCTATTTTATTCTCTCGGATTATCCTCTTCTCCCTAAAACCTCCACATCTATTTTACACTAACATTGACAAGGGGATGGCAGACTGATAAAATATAGGGAGTTTACAGTTGGAGTATCTAAGAAGAGGGATTGATAATCATGAGCAGAACACATTCGATGAAATTCATTGTTGCAGCCCTTACCGTGACCGCGTTTACGCTTCTCTGCATCATAGGGATGGGAACACAGGTCCAGGCTTCTACGTCCGGCAAGGTTCCTGTACCGGGTACCGTTGTACTGACCGGCGCTGAAACATATGGGATGACGGATGAAGGAAAGACGACGGCAACCGTTACATGGCAGAAACTTTCCAGGTCCTGCACTAATTATCAGATCTATATGAAGGACGAAGGCGGAAGCTGGACCAAGATCAAGACCGTAAGCGCTTCTAAGGACAGCGCCGAGGCTTCCGTTCCCTATGAGTCCAAGACTTCATTCAAGGTCCGCGCGATCAATAAGAAAAAGGTCAAGGTAAACGATAAGAAACGCTGGAAGACCGCCTACGGCAAGTTCAGCGAGGTGAAATCCGTAACACCCGTCAGACCTCAGAATCCTGCGGCTGTTAAGGTGACACGTACACTTACGGATGACGGAGCCGTTGCAAGGGTTAAGTGGAGCAAGAGCAGTTCCAATGTGGATTCCGACATCCAGTATCAGATCGCATATAAGACACTTAAGATCAAGACGGTCAATGTGGCTGCAGAAGATAAGCCGGTAGTGGACAGCCTGATCGCACAGGTCCTGAATAAGAAGAAGACGATTTCAGAAGTACCGGATCAGTACCGGAAGGCAGTGGATTATTTCGTCAATCCAAAGAGCGTAGAAAGTACAGAGGTACTTAAGACGGACGGCAATCAGGCGGACATTCCGGTGGTTGAAGGACTGAATCAGACAGTCACTGTAACGGCAACCTATGAGTACCAGGGAGATACATATAAGTCAGAGGACACGACCATCGATGTGGAAGAACCGCCCAATACAGAGCAGTGGATGGACGTCCTTGCCGATCTCGCAGACAGAGTAGAGGCAAATAATTTCTACTATAACCAGAATCCAGGTTCTAACAGTTACGCCAGCGCTATGGCTAAATCCGGCAAGAGCAGACGCATAAACTGCGCAGCCTATGTTTCGTGGGCGCTGCAGGAGTACGGCATCCTTCCGGAAGGACAGATGATCTGGCTGGGTAAGACGATCCACGGAAACGGCGCAGGAACGCTGAAGAGCAGCGACAAGGTGACGATAACTTATCCGGGGAAGGTGCCTTCTCAGTGCGATCTTCAGCCGGGAGATATCTGCGGATTCCAGTGGGGCGATCCCAGTGCTAATCAGGTTCATACCATGGTCTATGCAGGAAACAACCAGTGGTACACTGCAGGAACAGGGGATGTCAGAGGTCTCAGCGGATCCAGGGCTTCCCAGAGCACGTTCCTCGGTCCCAAGGCCAAGTCATCCTATAACGGGAAGAAATGCTACGTGCTGATTCGGATCAACAACTAAGCAAAGAGTAGAAAATAATATACGGCTGGACCGGATCCCAATCGATCCGGCCCAGCCGTTTGCTCTTTTTGGATGTTCAGCGGCGGGATAATTCTCAGCCGCGGATTTATCAGCGTTTTATTTTTCATTGCCTGCTGCAGATTCTGTATCGTCAGTCTCTGCCTGATCCTTCTGAAGTATCAGCATTCACTGCGTGCTTTGCTCTTTCTATGTCATCCGTCATCTTTCTTTCTGATGTTCCCTCGTGTACTTCTCTCATGACGAACTGAGGATTATTGCTCTGGCTCAGGAACATGCGGCCGATATATTCGCCGATCAGACCGAGGGAAAGCATGATCAGTCCGGAGAAGAAGGAAATCATGCACATAAGCGAAGCCCAGCCTACTGCGGTGGAAGGAACCAGCAGCTTGTGGATAAGAACGATGACAGCGGCGATGAGCCCGATCAGGGAAAACGCCACGCCCATCCAGCTGACAAAACGCAGGGGAACAATGGAATATCCCATGATATTCGACCAGAGCTGGATCAGCTTTTTCATCGTATAGTTGGACTTGCCGTATGCCCTGTCAAAATGCTTTACAGGAACCGAGCTGATTTTCCTTGTAGTCCGCAGGATCAGCCCCTGGAGGTAGGTATACTGGCTCTTGTATTCTATCAGGTAGTCCCGTACAAACTTCTTCATGATCCAGAAACTCGATGTTTTAAGGGTCTTGGGCTTTCCTATGAGGATACGGACCGTGAATGAAGTAAACTGGCTGCCGAGATTTCGGTATTTTTTATGATGCTTGTCCGGGTAATAGGCATATACGACATCGCTTTCCCCTTTGTCAAATTCCTCGAACAGCAGAGGAAGCTGAGATGGATGGGTCTGCATATCATCGTCCATGGATATGATCACGTCGCCTCTCGCCGCATTCAGACCTGCCATCGTCGCATTCTGCTGGCCCGCATTCTTCGCCAGGCCGATGGCAGTGACACAGCTGTAGTCCCGGGAAAGGGCCTCAAGCTCCGCCATCGTCGCGCCGCCGTCCGGCGAGCAGTCATTGACGAGAATGAATTCGCAGGGGACTTTTCCCATCTCCGCCATAATGGGGAGCGTTGTTTCGACAACCGTGCGAATCGTATGTGAAGAATTGTAGCAGGGTATCACGATAGAATATAGCATGTGATTTTACCTTTCTTGTCATTGATAAACAAAGCCTTTTGAGTCGTCTCAATTCTATCTATTTTAATATATTTGTTTAACGGAATCAAGCATGAGACCTTATTTGGTTGAGGGCTGAACCAAACTGTGATAAAATGAATTCGTATAACAGATTGTGAGGGTCATTTGATTTATGCTGACAGCTATTAGAAAACAGCTGGAGAAAACGAATAACGTCACCCGGAGCATGTATATATGGAATTCCGTCAATGCGATACTGAATGCAGCCCAGTCACCGCTGATCCTTATGGTGCTGACCCGGACCAACGGACTGAATGATTCCGGCGTATTCAGCATTGCCTATGCTGTGGCGACACTGCTGATGTTTGTCGGTCAGTATGGACTTCGGCGGTTCCAGTCCTCCGATGTGAAAGAGAAATATACATTCAGTGAATATTACGGCATTCGCATTATTTCCTGCGGAGCGATGGTAGCCGCTTCTTTCCTGTATTGCATTTACGGCATGGCATTCCGCGGATACGGCATGGAGAAATTCCTTGTGATCTTCCTTGTCTGTCTGGTAAAGACCGTGCAGGCATTTTCCGATGTCTTTCATGGAAGGATGCAGCAGGTGGGGCGGCTGGATGTTGCGACAAGAAGTTCATCGGTAAGATATATTGTGGAAACGGCTTCTTTCTGCGGAGCGCTGGTCATCACCCACGATCTGCTGCTGTCCACGGTCTGCTATCTGGCTGCGTCGGTCATCGGCTTTGCACTGACATCGCTGAATACAGCTGTCGATTTCTGCGAGTTCAGACCGAGTTTTCAGAAAGAAAAGATCCGGGAACTTCTTATAGAAGGGTTCCCGCTGTTTGTCAGTCTGTTCCTCAACATGTATCTGTGCAATGCGCCGAAATACGCCATCGACGCTTATCTCTCAGAGGAGATCCAGGCTTTGTATAACCTGATTTTCATGCCGGCGTTCGCAGTCCAGATGGTGGCTAATTTTATTTTTAACCCCATTCTTACTTCCTATGCTGTGATATGGAACAGGAGGGAGATCCCCAAACTGACAAGGCTTTGTCTTCGCCAGATGCTTGTAGTACTTGGACTGACCATGCTGGGTCTTGCCGTAGCGGCAACGATCGGCATACCTGTACTGTCTATTTTATTTGGCGTAGATCTCAGCGGTTATCGGATCGATCTCTGTATCGTCATGCTGGGAGGCGGCATGCTCGCTTATGCGACGTTTTTCAATACAGTGATTACAATAATCCGTCTGCACCGGACGCTGATCGTCTGCTACGGGATCGCTGCTCTGTGTGCGTTCGGGCTGTCCGGCTATTTCGTGCGGACAGGAGGGATGCGTGGCGCGACGGTACTCTTCGCGCTCATTATGACAATCCTGTCTGTCATGCTGGGCATCATCCTGTTTGCCAGGCTCAGAAAGGAGAGGAAGAACTCATGAAGGGAATCATTCTTGCGGGGGGAAAGGGGACGCGGCTTTATCCCATGACCAAGGCAATATCCAAACAGCTGCTGCCGATCTATGATAAACCCCTTGTTTATTATCCATTGTCCGTGCTGCTTCTGGCAGATATAAGAGAGATACTGATCATCTCTTCTCCAGACGCCATAGGACTTTACGAGGAACTGCTGGGAGACGGCAGCCAGCTGGGCGTGCAGTTTCAGTATGCTGTCCAGGACCAGCCCAGAGGACTGGCCGACGCCTTTATCCTGGGAGCGGATTTTATCGGGGATGATTCAGTATGCCTTGTCCTGGGCGACAACGTATTCTACGGACAGCAGCTGACGGACACGCTGAAAACCGCAAGAGAGAACAATGTGGGAGCAACGGTCTTCGGCTATCCGGTGCGGGATCCGTCTGCTTTCGGCGTCGTAGAATTCGATGATCAGAGAAATGTCATATCCATAGAAGAGAAGCCGGAGCATCCCAAGTCGAGTTACGCGGTCCCGGGAGTCTATTTTTACGACAATGAGGTCATAGAGATTGCAAAGAATGTAAAGCCTTCTGCAAGGGGAGAGATAGAAATCACTGCGGTAAACAACGAGTATCTCAGGAGAGGGAAACTCCGGGTCGTACTCATGGGCAGAGGCATGGCATGGCTTGATACCGGAACGCCGGACGGCCTGCTGAGCGCGGCGGAATATGTGTCAACGATCCAGAAGAGGCAGGGTTTCTATATATCCTGTATAGAAGAAATCGCCTGGCGCCGCGGATTTATCACAACGGAAGAATTTCGCGAGATCGGGGAATCTCTGAAAATGACAGATTACGGGCAGTATATACTTGAGCTGTGCAAAGGAGAACGGAAGTAGATGAAGATCATTGTCACCGGCGCTGCCGGGTTTATCGGAAGTAATTTCACTTTTTATATGCTGGAGAATCACCCGGATGCGGAGATCATTGCTGTGGATTCTCTTACCTATGCGGGCAATCTCGCCACGCTGGAACTGATTATGGAGCATCCGAATTTCCGCTTTATACGGGCGGATATCACGGACAGAGACGCCATCCGAAAAATATTCCGGGAGGAAGAACCGGATACTGTCGTTAATTTTGCGGCAGAATCTCATGTTGATCGTTCGATTGAGGATCCCGGCATTTTCCTCCGGACGAACATTATCGGGACACAGGTGCTGATGGACGCGTCCCGGGAGACAGGCGTTGCCCGCTTCCATCAGGTGGGGACCGATGAAGTGTACGGTGATCTTCCTTTGGACCGGCCGGATCTCTTCTTTACAGAGGACATGCCCCTCACGGCGTCCAGTCCTTATTCAGCGTCCAAGGCTTCCGCCGATCTGCTGGTCATGGCTTATCACAGGACGTACGGGCTCCCTGTTACGATCTCCAGATGTTCCAATAACTACGGTCCCTATCAGTTTCCGGAGAAGCTGATCCCGCTGATGATTGCCAATGCCCTGGAGGACAAGCCTCTCCCTGTGTATGGGACAGGAGAAAATGTGAGGGACTGGCTTTATGTAGAGGACCACTGCCGGGCAATTGATCTTGTTCTTCAGAAAGGAAGGGAAGGAGAGGTCTATAATATAGGCGGACATAATGAAAGATCCAACCTTTCGATCGTCCGTACCATACTGCAGATCCTCGGTAAACCGGAGAGTCTGATCACCTATGTCTCTGACCGGAAGGGCCACGATCTGAGGTATGCCATCGATCCGGAGAAGATCAGCCGCGAGCTGGGATGGGAGCCGGAGACGATGTTTGACGAAGGCATCCGGAAGACTATAGAATGGTATCTGGAGCACAGGAGCTGGTGGGAGAATATTCTCTCCGGCGATTACATGAACTATTACCAGAAGATGTACGGAGAGATCCATCAGGAACTGTAACCATCTGAAACGGAGAGGACAATGGTCAAGACACAGCCACAAGATATGAGCCTGAAGCGGCAGGTCGCTATATACACGCTGCTCTTCCTTATTACAGCAGCAGGTGTATATTTCTTCATCTTTTTTAAAGGCCTGACCTTCCTGAGAAACGGAACCGGGAATGTAGACGGCTTAACACAGATCTATCCCAGTTATACGTCATTCCGCAGGGTCTTTTCTGATGCGGTACAGGGCAGGGGGCTGGACGGCTGGATGTGGAGCTACGGTCTGGGGAGCAGCACATTTGACGTATTTAAAGTCAAGCTGTTCATGCCCTTTACATACCTGATCATGCTTGTTCCCCAGCATTTCCAGGACATTGCGTACGACCTGGTGGGGATCCTGAGGGAATACCTGTGCGGATTTACCTTTCTTTTCTTCGCCAGGGAAGAACGGCTGAAGCCCTTCGGCGCCGTAATGGGCGCTCTGTCTTATGCATTCTCCGCCTGGGTCTTTCATGCGACTATGTCCCAGGATACCTTTGTTATCGCGGCCATTTTGCTTCCTCTGCTTATCATGGGAACGGATCGGTTCCTGAAGGGAAAATCGCCTCTTCTGTTTATTCTGACGGTGGCATTCTATGTGATATCCGGCGTCCTGTGGGCATATATCGCAGGCATTGTCGTTATCATTTACTATCTTTTCCGCTATCCACGGTTTTACGGGCGCAGCGGAATCTATGCTGGAGCAGGCGGCGGTGCGAAGAACTTCCTGAATGTCACAGGGAGATTTCTTCTCTGCGGCATTACAGGCCTGCTGATCTCGTCGATGTTCCTGATCTCTATCTTCCAGACGATCGGGGGTTCTGTTACGGAGAGCACCTATGACAAGTACGGTACGCTGTTCACGGTTAAGGATTACATGCTGGCGCCCGTCAAGCTGCTCTGCCATAATACGATAGCGCCGCCCTTCAGTTTTATTTTCGCAGGGGTTCTGGTAACCGTTCTTCTTCCCGTGCTCCTGCTTCGCATCCGGCGCAGCACAGCAGCGCAGATGGCGATTTTCTTCCTCATGATCAGCCTTTTTCCGATCACGGGCAGTATATTCAACGGCATGAGTTACTCTGTAGGGCGGTGGCATTTCGCGGTTGCGTTCTTCATGGTATGGGCGGCGATGGAATGCCTGGATCATGAGGTGCTGAAGAAAACATCGGCGAAAGTGCTCATGACCGCCTGGTTCCTTTTGCTGGGTGCATGGGATGTAGGTGTTCTCATGTACGTGCTGCGTATGGTACGGCACGATGATGCCTTGGAGGCGTTATTTGGATTCGCCTGCGCCTTTGTGATCCTCATTGCGATCTTCGCGCTGGAGATCAATTATGAGAAAGAGGGAAAAGGACCGGCGCGGATCCGAAGAATGGCGAAAGGATGTATTGCGGTTCTGCTGATCGCGGATCTCGTGGTGACAGCCAATGTACAGATCCTGCCTCCCGGTTATGCTCTGAGCAGCCGGGTCCTTGCCGCAGGAGAGGCGGAAAAGATGTTCCAGTCTTCGCCTCAGCGGGCAACGGCGGCGCTCCAGAAGCAGGACAGCAGTTTCTTCCGCACGGATCAAATCGACAGTATCGATGATGACCGCCTGCCGGGCATCCCCGTAAACGAAAGCTGGTACTGGGGCAATCGCTCTATTTATCTGTATTCCTCTGCGCTGAGCAGGAGATGGCTGGACTTTAACCGGATATTAGGCAACAACAGAGGGTATTTCCGCAGGACCGTATCCTATGATAATGATCAAAGAGCAGTTCTGGATTATCTGATGGGTGTGAAATACTTCCTGGGCGACTCAGAAGGGAAGCCGGAAGGTGCTTCCGCCTACGCTCCTTATGGCTTTGTACCCAGCGGAAAGACAGATGGCGTCGATGTTCTGGAAAGCAAGTACTTCATGGGTCTGGGATCCACGTTCCAGAGCTACATTACACAGAGTGAACTGGAGCAGGTCCCGCTGATGGAACGGGAACAGGTGCTGATGCAGACGGCTGTGGTCCCTGATGGATATAAAGGCAGTCTTGCAGGCGTTCCCCATGCAGACCTCTCATCTTTAGCCACAGATGTAAAGGAGCTGCCCGTAAATATTCAGGCGACGGACAACGGAACGATCACTGGCAGCGCCGATGGAGGCAGCATCCAGGTAAAGAAGGGCGGCATGGATTTCCGCCTGACGATCCCGGATGTGAAGAACTGTCAGATCATGGTCACATTCCAGGGTCTGAAAGAACAGTCCAGGACCTATGAACAGGAACTGGCTCTCTATGATACGAATAAAGAAAAAAAAGGATTCAGCGACCTGAAATACAGTATCGTGAAGCGTTCCTACCGGATGACGGATAAACAGTTTAAGATCAAGCTGAAGATGAACGGGATCGAGAAACGCCTGATCAGCGATATCGGGCAATACCAGGGAATCGGAAATGTGGAGGATTTCACGACGAACATGGGTTATTTCGACGAGGCAGGCGGCGATATCCTCTGCAAACTGAATGAGCCGGGGACCTATACCTATAAGTCGATCCGGGTCTATGCTGTACCTATGGATATTTATGCGTCCAATGCCCGTGCACTGGACGAAAGGAAGCTGGATGTGGAATCCTGGGATAACGACCGCATATTGGGAAATGTTTCTGCAGATAAGAATTCCATCCTGTTCCTTTCTATCCCTGCAAACCGGGGATGGCACGCGTATATAGACGGTAAGGAAACGGATATGATCCAGGGACTTGATATTGCCTTCTCGGGCATACGCGTACCTGCAGGAAACCACAGGATCGAACTGACATATTCTTACCCCGGCTTTGCTGCGGGCATGGCGGGAACAGCGGCGGGATTCCTGCTGCTGATACTGATATTAGTAAATTACAGGAAAAGACGTCTGAGCATGGCTCAGGAATTTGTACAGGAACAGGAGGAGAATACTGATGATACCATTTAACAAGCCGTCTATTACGGAAAAAGAAATCGCATGCGTGACCGACGCGATGAAAAACAGCCGGCTTTCCGGAGACGGAGCGTACACGAAGAAGGTCTATGAACAGATGAAGGAGCGCTTTGGGATCGACCGCATGCTCCTTACAACATCCGGCACTGCTTCTCTAGAGATGGCATTTCTCCTGATCGGCCTCAAACCGGGCGATGAGGTCATTGCGCCGTCCTTTACATTCTCATCCACGATCAATGCGTTCATGCTCCGGGGCGCCAGGCCGGTATTCTGCGACGTCCGTCCTGACACCATGAATATAGACGAAAAGAAAATAGAAGAGCTGATCACCGATAAGACGAAGGCGATCTGCACGGTAGACTACGCAGGGGTTGCCTGCGAATATGATGTCATAGAGGACATAGCAAAGAGACATAATCTCTATCTTATAGAAGATGCTGCCCAGGGCGTGGGATCCACCTATCACGGAAAACCCCTGGGAACCTTCGGGCAGCTGGGCTGCTACAGCTTTCACGAGACGAAGAACTATATCATGGGAGAGGGCGGCGCGCTGGTCGTAAACGATCCTTCTTATATGGATCTTGCGGAGATCATCCGGGAGAAGGGAACGAACCGCTCCCAGCTCCTTAAGGGCATGGTCGATAAGTACACATGGCATGAAGTGGGCGGCTCCTACCTTCCGGCGGACATCCTTGCGGCGGTGCTCTATGCTCAGATGACCCGGTTCGACGAGATCATGGAAAAGCGCATGGCCGTCTGGAACACATACCAGGAGCAGCTGGCTGATCTGGAGCAGGGCGGATATCTTCGCCGTCTGACCGTTCCGGAAGGCTGCGGCATCAACGCGCATATGTACAATATCGTCCTGCCTTCGGATGAGATCCGGACCAACCTGTCCGACCGGCTCATGGAGAAGGGCATTTATGCCTACATCTGCTACGTTCCCCTTCATTCCGCGCCTATGGGACGGAAAGCGGGGTATAAGCCGGAAGACTGCCCGCTGACAGAGGAATACGGCAACCGGATCATCCGTCTGCCGCTCCATGCAGAGATGACGGCAGAGGACGCGGCGACCGTAGTAGATGAGATCGGTAATATTCTGAAGGCTTAAGGAACAAAGCCCTGACCGGCCGCAAACTAAATAATCGCAGTGAAAAGAGGATATCTCCGGTTTTCTGGAAATATCCTCTTTTATTACTTTTGTTTAAGGGAATCGTCCTTTATTTCAGCTTAGCTGGGATTCGCCGGCTGCTCCGCAGGCTGGTCTGTGGTCTGACCGTCCGCAGGCGTTTCCGGTTCTACCGGCTGGGGCGCAAGTACGCTGATCGTTACTTCCAGATCATTGCAGGTATTCTTCTTATCGGATACATCTACGTGATACGTGATCTTATATGTTCCCGCTTCCGTGAATGTGTACATTTCACCCTTCTTATACTTGAGTGTTGTCGCTGGATTGTCACTTCCGTCCTTCTTAATCGTAGCGGTAACTGCGGATGTGCAGCTCTTACCGGAGATCTGCTTCTTGGCCTTGATGCCGTCAAAGAGGCTGATGGACTCGCCGGCATTGATGCTCTCCGGCATCTTGACGGACTGGGTGATGTCGATCTGATCCTGCACAACATGCAGCGTCATGTAAGCGTATTCGCCTTTTCTGCCGTCCTGAGCGCAATACTTGTCGCGGATGTAATACTTCAGCTTATAATCGCCGGCCTTAGTGAAGGGATGATGCGTAGCCTTGATCCATTTGGAACCGCTCTTGTAGTAAGCGACGATCTCGCTGCTGATGTTCTGCTTGCAGTTCGGGTTCTTGGCCTTGACGCCGGAGGTGAGCTTATAATTGGCTGCCTGATCCAGCGTGATGGTCTTCTGCATGTAGGGGACGATGTGCTCTACATATTTCTGCTTGTACTTGCTGGAACCCTTCTTATATACCTTGGCGGCCTTTTCCTGAGTGATGCTCTTGGAGAAGGTGAATTTAGCGGGCTTGAGAGTGTAATACGGATTACTCTTCGTAGGATCCGTCGGCTCCCAGTAATGTCCCTTGGTCCTTGTGTAATAGACCTTCTTGCCCTTGCCCAGGCTGCTCAGAGACTTGTTGCTTGTCTTAAGAACTGTGACCTTGGTGCCCGTGGGGCAGTTCTCATAGATCCACTTGCAGTCGATGGTATAAAGGCGGATGCAGGAATGGGTCGCTTTTTTCCCCATGCTGAGCATGTACCAGTTGCGGCACATGCTTAATTTCTGGGCGTCATAACTGGGAGAGTGGAAACTGTATTTCCCGTTGATCACGCTCATGTACTGGGCCCAGCAGTTAATATCATATTTCGGGTTGATGATGTGGTACCAGCGGTGCTTCTTCTTCAGGCGCCATGTGCCGGCGGTCGTCGTATTATACTTGTGCTTCTCCTTGCCCACGGAACAGAGCATGACCCGGATGGGCTTGTATTTCCCGTTTACTTTTTTATATACTGTAGTCGTACAGTATTTCTTGTTGACGACGATCTTATATGTGTTCTTGTTTGCGGCGCTGGATGATACGGTCATCATTCCGAGCAGTCCGATCACAAGGGTGAGGATCGTCATCAGGGAAATCAACTTTCTCTTGACTGAACTCATAAAAATATAACCCCTTTTCTTTCTTCATTTAGAATTAACTTTACTTTGTTGTGACAAAATCGGAAAAGAAATGCATACAAAATCTAGGAATGCCGGAAAAACGGCATATATTACGAATCCGAAAATTACACACAACTTATTTGTAAATTATAACGCAACAGAAAACAAATTGCTACTTCTTATTGAACTGAATTTGAATCAATTTCAATCCTTTTTTGACAGTCCAGGAGCTTCTGAACTGCGGTACATGTCATCCACGATCAGGTCTCTCGCCATATCGTAGTACGCCTGTATCGCTGTATCCAGACTGTTCACGCTGCGCATTTCATTATCTGTTAGATCAGCGCCGGTCACTGCTTTATAAATGATCATGCAGGCATAAGAGGGCGTGTGAAGAAATGTCCCCGCGTTGTCCTGCATGTTATTTACCTCGTCGTACAGATCGCAGAACCTGCCGATCAGCTCCAGGCGGTTCCAGGGCAGATCTTCTCCCGGCTCGTTCCAGTCCGCCCACATCGCCCGATCCAGTGCAGCGTAAAATATACCGCTCATTGTTTTCTCAATATAGGGGCGGGATTCTAAAGGGAATCCACAGCGTCTCGATTCCTTGGCATACTCGTTGAGATATGTGCGGTAATCATCGCTGAGTCCGATAATAATTTTCTTCGCTTTATTCAAATATATTCTCAGGTCTTTCATAGCTTTCAGTATACCATAATCCCGGCAGGGGCTGCAACGTGAATTACAAAGTGCTTCGGGGGTTTTATGTCAACAAAGGCAAGCCGGGGCTTTGTTTCTTATGGTTTACAATAATAAATTTGTGGTTGAACAGAAGAGGATTGTTTGTTAGAATGTATATACGAGTTTTGGAGGTATTATGGCACAGCTTTATTACAGATACAGCACGATGAATGCCGGCAAATCGATCGAACTGATCAAGGTGGCCTACAACTATGAGGAAAGGGGTAAGCACGTTATGACGCTGATCCCGTCAACGGATGACCGCTACGGCATGGGGCTCATCACTTCAAGGATCGGTCTTCAGCGGGAGGCGGCCATTGTGCGGGAAGATACGAACATTCTCGAGATGTTTATCAGGGAAAATGGAAAGCGTACCATAGACTGCGTACTCATCGATGAATGCCAGTTCCTGAAAAAACACCATGTAGAGGAGCTCGTGGAAATCGTTGACAGCTTCGATGTGCCCGTCCTGGCATACGGCCTGAAGAACGACTTTCGCAATGAGCTCTTTGAAGGATCCTATTATATGCTTGTTTATGCGGACAAGATCGAGGAGATAAAGACGATATGCTGGTGCGGGCGCAAGGCGACCATGGTCGCGCGGCTCTGCAACGGAAATATTGTAAAGCAGGGCGAACAGATCATGATCGGCGGCAACGAGATGTACGTTTCTCTATGCCGTAAACACTATAACGACGGGAGGCTCGGACCGGACAGATAGATTCCGGCAGAGGACCGGGGAAAATGCGGGCCCGGGTCTATCTGAGCGAAATGTTACTGAGGTTATTGTATGAGTGGGAAGTATGGGAACTTACTTGCAGTATCGCTGATGATCACAGGAATCCTGTTCCTGGCAATGATCCTCTGCGGTGCGGACGCCTGGGCGGCTTCGCCTTCGGCGCAGGCAAAAGTCACAGTCAGCGACGGAGCAGTCATCAGGGCTTCGTATTCTACGGAAAGCAAAAAAGTCGGGACCCTTAGCGCTGATGAAACATTTAAGGTGACGAAGGAGGTCTTCACGAGCAGCAGCAGTACCAGGGCTTCGAAACGCTGGTATTATTCCAGCGGGGACAAAGGTTATGTACGCGGCGATCTGGTCTCTATGAAAGACGGAACCGCTGTCCCCGGCGTGACGACGGATTATGTGAACATCCGCAAAGGAGCAGGGACCGGTTTCAGCAAGGTAAAAGTACTGAAGAGCGGCCAGAAGGTAAATGTTGTTCTTAAGGCGTATTCATCGAAGGGTGAGCTCTGGTACCGGATCAAATCGGGATCTCAGTTCTACTACCTGAGCGGCAAGTATGTAAAGCTGAGCAGCAGTACTGCCCCAGCGGCATCTTCCGAGGAAAGCACAGATAATAAGAAAACGGAAACAAAGAAGGAAGAAACGGCTTCCAGTTCAGAGAGCGGGAGAGATGTTATAGAATCTAACGGTTTTCCCAGCACATATAACGCGCTGCTGAAGGAACTGTCGAAGAAGCATCCGAACTGGGTGTTCCGTCCTGTGCAGACCGGTCTTGACTGGGACCAGGCAAAGGCAAAGATGACAGCGAATCCGGGAACCAATACGATCTATTCCACATTCGCATGGTCTTTCCGTTCCACAAACAGGGGATGCTATAATTACCTGAGGCATACCTATTCGCCGAAGGATGGAAATAACTTCTACGCTGCGTCCAAACAGGCGGTCTATTATTTCATGGACCCGCGGAACTGGCTGGATGATACCCATATCTTCATGTTTGAGGATGAAGGCTATCAGTCATCCTACCAGAAAGAAAGCGTCGTAAAAGCTGTCTTTGACGGACGGAACAATACGCTGAAGAAGCATTCCGCCAGTTTTATCCGCGCCGCGAAAGACTATGACATCAATGCGATCTATCTTGCGGCAAAGGCGCTGGAAGAGCAGGGGAGCACAGTCTACAGCAGAAACGGGACATACAATGTTTTCAACATCGGCGCCTATGATTCTTCCAGCGGCGGCGTCAGCAACGGCATGTCCTTCGCGAGGAGCGGATCCAGCTACCTGCGTCCGTGGAATTCCATTGATCTGTCCATCCGGGGCGGAGCCAAATATATCGCTTCGAACTTCATGGGCAATAAACAGGACAGCGCTTATCTGGAGCACTTTAATGTCAGGAACGGCCTGAGCAATGTGGGGACTCACGTGTATATGACGGCAGTTTATGCGCCGAGAAACACGGCAACGTCCACATCGCAGAGCTACAGCAAGTACGGGATATATAATAAGAAGATCGTATTCTATATCCCCGTTTATAAAAACATGCCCCGTAAGCTCTGTTCCAAGCCCTCGGGCAGCATGAAGGCGGATAACAATTATTATCTCAAAACGCTGAAGGTCAGGACCGGGGGAACAACTCACACGCTGATCAGCAGTTCCTCCCTGAATTACAGCAAGTCGTTCTCAGTAAACACAGGGAGCGCCAGGACAGCCAGCATCACCGCTTCCAAGGCAAGCACCACAGGGGCTGTGATCACCGGCGCCGGGACGAAAGAACTGGAAAAGGGTACCAATACCTTTAAGATCAAAGTCAAAGCCTCTTCGGGCAAAACGAGGACTTATACAGTAAAAATAAACAGATATTAAGGGAAACAGCAGGGCCGCCTCGAAAGAGGCGGCCTTAGTGCCGGTCAGGGCTTTGTTCCAGGGAAGAGCCCTGCCAGGTATCCCTCCGGCGAAGCTCCGCCTGTATCCCGTTCAGAATCGTTCTCTTCCTGTAGCTCCAGGCCGGGGCGATCAGCATGGGCCGGGGTGCGTCGCCGGTCATGCGGTGGACGATCATATCCGGCGGCAGGACCTCCAGGATATCACAGACGAGATCTATGTATTCATCCATGGACTGGAAAGGGACATAGTTCGGCATTTCCTGTGCCATACGGGAATTTTTGACGACGTTCAGCATGTGCAGCTTTATCCCCCACGCGCCGCTGGCAGCCACGTATCGCGCTGACTCGATCATGTCCTGCCGGGATTCGCCGGGGAGGCCCAGGATCAGATGGACGACCGCGGGAATCCCTCGTTCCCGGAGATTCTGCATCGCTTCTTCATATACGGAAAGACCATATCCTCTGTTTATCAGTTCAGCGGTGGTTTGATGCATGGTCTGCAGTCCCAGCTCGACCCAGAGAAATGTTTCCTCATTGTAGCTGGACAGAAGGCGGAGCACATCCTCCGGGAGACAGTCCGGCCGGGTGGCAACGGCCAGTCCGCGGACATGAGGGGAGAACAAAGCCTGGTCATACAGTTTTTTCAGTTTCTCTACTGGTCCGTAAGTGTTCGTATGGTTCTGGAAGTATGCGATGTATTCCGCGTCAGGCCATTTGCGTGACAGGAGATGGATCTGATCCGGGATGCTGGATGCGAAATCCCCGCCCCCCTGGCTGCTGCAGAACAGGCAGCCGCCGGTCCCGCAGGTTCCGTCCCTGTTGGGGCATGTGAATCCGCCGTCCAGCGAAAGCTTGATGACCTTATGGCCGAACCGGCTTTTCAGGAAGCGGCCTATGGTATTAATGCGCAGTGTCTCGCCGTATTCGTTCATTTTATCGTCCCGCATAGGTTCCCCTCTCTTTTCAGAAGTCTGGGAATATGATATAATATCACGATAATGTTGTCAAAAATGGAGTAAACAATGAGCGATAAGAAAAGTATGGATCCGGGATGTTCCTGGGCCCATAGAACGGAAGAGCACAGAAATGTCATGTTCGACCCGCTGGACAGCGGCAGCAGCCGGCGGAAACTGCTGCTTCACAGCTGCTGCGGTCCCTGCAGCTCAGCGGTGATCGAACGGCTTGCGCCGGATTATCACATTACGGTATTTTTCTATAATCCATGTATTACAGACCAGGAAGAATATGAGAAACGCAAGGCGAACCAGATCATGCTCATCGACCGGATGAACCGGGATATGCCTCAGAGCGGACAGATCGACATGATAGAAGGAGAATATGATCCCGAACGTTATCTCATGCTTGTCCGAGGTATGGAAAATGAGCCGGAGGGGGGACTTCGCTGCACGGCTTGTTTTGAGATGCGGCTGGAAGGGACGGCGCGGTACGCTTCGGAGCACGGATATCCGCTGTTCACGACCACGCTTACAGTCAGTCCCCATAAGAATTATCCGCTGATCTCTTCGATCGGCAAGAGAATGGCAGATGAGTACGGCGTAGAGTTCCTCGATAAGGATTTTAAAAAGAAGGCGGGATTCCAGCGAAGCGTACAGCTTTCTAAGGAATACGGACTTTACCGGCAGAACTTCTGCGGCTGTGAGTTTTCACGCAGAGAAGTATAACTGCTGGTTTACAATAACATTACTACAAGAAGGAGAAGAAAATGGCACAATTAATTTTACCGGAAGGTTACCGCTCACCGCTGAGTCCTCTGGAGACTCAGAGAGGCATAAAAAAAATCAAGGATTACTTCCAGCAGGAGCTGGCTTACGGACTTTCTCTCCGGAGGGTATCCGCTCCGCTTTTCGTTACACCTGAATCCGGTCTCAATGATAACCTGAACGGCGTGGAACGGCGGGTGGAATTCACACTGAAGGACATGGATGAGAAGAAAGTAGAAGTGGTCCAGTCACTGGCCAAGTGGAAACGCTATTCCCTCGGGAAATACGGGATCAAACCAGGCAACGGCATTTACACAGACATGAATGCCATCCGCAGAGATGAGGAACTGGACAATCTCCATTCTGTTTATGTAGATCAGTGGGACTGGGAAAAAGTCATTACGAAGGAACAGAGAACGACGGAGTATCTTCACGAAGTTGTTACGACCATATATAATGCAGTAAAGAATCTCGGCGATTATGTGAACCGTCTCTATCATGATGTGCGGACAGAGCTGCCGAACGAGATCTATTTTATCACATCCCAGGAACTGGAGGATCTTTATCCGGACCGGACCCCCAAGCAGAGAGAGGATCTGATCTGCAGGGAGAACGGGGCGGTTTTCATTGAGAAGATCGGCGGCAGCCTGAAATCCGGTGAGCCCCACGACGGCAGAGCGCCGGACTATGATGACTGGGAGCTGAACGGCGATATCCTTCTCTGGAATGATGTTCTTGGCAGGGCATTTGAGATCTCATCTATGGGCATCCGTGTAGATGCTGCAGCCATGGAACGCCAGCTGAAACTGGCTGGCTGTGAAGACCGCAGGGATCTGCCCTTCCATCAGGCCGTCCTGAATGGGGAACTGCCCCTCTCCGTAGGCGGCGGCATCGGACAGAGCAGACTCTGCATGTATTTCCTGCGCAAGGCCCATATCGGAGAAGTACAGGTCTCCGTATGGCCGGAAGAAATGATCGAGACCTGCCGCAGGAACGGGATCTATCTGCTGTAGAAATCAAACTGATGGGATATGTTGACATCGTCATAGACAATAAAAGCCGGCATACGGATGAGCTTTATACGTACCGGACGGACAGAAAGCTGCGTGTCGGTCAGGTGGTTTCTGTTCCCTTCGGGAAGGGGAAAAAGAACAGACGGGGCTTTGTTTTCCGCGTTGATGTTGCGCCGGACTATGACCCTTCTAAGATCCGCAGCATCGCAGACGTCATCGATGAGTATGCGCTGACAGAAGAGGCAGTGAATACGATCGCCTGGATGCGGCAGCGGTACGGCATCCGGTATATGGATGGGATACGCTGTTTTATTCCGGGAGGAAAACCGCCCAGACCGGGCAGGGAAAAGCATCCTTACGCGTCGGTCAGACCGGAGCCTCAGAATATTGAGGATCTGAGAGGGGAACAGCAGGAAGCGCTTAAGCGTATCTATGCGGCGGCAGATGAAAAACGTCAGGCGAGCTTCCTTCTCCATGGGGTGACAGGAAGCGGCAAGACGGAAGTCTACATGCAGGCGATCGCCCATGTCATTGCGGAAGGGAGAGGGGCGATCATGCTGGTCCCGGAGATCGCCCTGACGAAACAGATCGTAGAACGGTTCGCCGGCCGGTTCGGTATGGAGAACATCGCGGTCCTTCACAGCAAGCTTACCGTTCGGGAACGGTACGACGAGTGGATGCGTGTTTTCCGGGGCGAGGCGAAGATCGTGATCGGCGCGCGTATCGGCGTTTTTGCGCCGCTCCGGAATATCGGCCTGATCATCATGGATGAGGAGCACGAAGCGACTTATAAATCCGACCAGACGCCTAAGTATGAGACTGTGGACATTGCGGCTAAACGACTGATGTATCATCATGGCATCATGATCCTCGGCAGTGCAACGCCGTCTGTGGTTTCTTATCAGCGCGCCCGGGAAGGAATCTACGAACTCCTCATCATGAAGCATCGGTATAATGAAGTACCGCTGCCGTCGGTGGAACTGGTCGATATGAAAAAGGAGATCCGCAGCGGAAACCGGACGGCCTTTTCCGACAGTCTCTATCGGCAGATGCGAAAGGCGCTGGATGAGAGATCTCAGATCATCCTGTTCCTCAACCGCAGGGGATATTCTACCTATCTGTCCTGCAGTCACTGCGGAGAATCGCTGAAGTGCCCGGAATGCGGCATAACTCTCGTTTATCATAAGAGAGAAAATGCGGCGTTATGCCATTACTGCGGAAGGAAATATCCTGTACCGGATATCTGCCCTTCCTGCGGAGAGGGCGAGATCCGCTATCTTGGAACAGGCACAGAAATAGTGGAAGAAGAGGCTCACGAATTATTTCCGGAAAGCAGTATAGAGCGGTTCGACCTGGACACAGCGGTCAGCAGCCGGGAAATAAACCGTATCCTGGGCTCTTTTTCTAAAGGTAAAACAGATATACTTATCGGTACGCAGCTTGTGGCAAAGGGACTGGACTTCAGGAACGTAGGACTCGTGGGCGTGATATCCGCTGACGTCAGTCTCAACATTCCCGATTACCGGGCGACGGAGCGAACATTCCAGCTTGTGACGCAGGTAGCCGGGCGCTCGGGACGGGGAGACCGGCAGGGGAAGGTCGTTGTCCAGACTCTGACGCCGGACAACTTCGCGCTCAGGGCAGCGGCAGCCCACGACTATCACGATTTTTTCAATAAAGAGATCGCCGTCAGGCGGATGATGGATTATCCGCCCTTTACAGATTTGATCGCTGCGGAATTTACCTCGGAAGATGAGGAAACAGCCATAAAAGAGGCAGGGCGGTGCCGCGATTACATGATCCGCGCCGGACTTCCGGGAGCAGAAGGTATTTTTCTGCCCCAGGTCTCGTCAGCCTTTAAGGGGAATTCCGCCAGCCGATGGCATATATTGATGAAGTGTCCGAAAGGAGAGAGAAATAAATATATCTATTACCTGCGATACTTCGGCGAACAGATGACCCGAAGACGTATCGCGTGCAGTCTGACGATCGACGTTAATCCCTACAGCACCTGCTGACGGGGCAATACACTAATACAGTAGGAAAGACAGGAGGCAATATGGCAATCAGAAACGTAGTAAAAGAAGGGGACCCGATCCTCCGTAAGCACTGCCGTGAAGTTACGGAAGTAAATGACCGGATCCGCACGACCATGGAGGATATGCTGGAGACGATGAGGAGAGAACTGGGAGTCGGCATAGCCGGTCCGCAGGTCGGCGTCATGCGCAGAATGTTTGTGGCAGAACCGGAGCCTGGCGTGGTTTTCTATATGATCAATCCGGTGATAACAGAGAAGGAAGGATCTCAGACCGGCGAGGAGGGCTGCCTCAGTGTCCCGGGACTGGTAGGGACTGTTGAGCGTCCGCAGAAAATCAAGATGACGGCTACCGATCTGGATGGCGTCACCCATGACTATGAGTTTGAAGATTTCTACGCCAGAGTCATGTGTCATGAATATGACCATCTGGACGGGATCCTCTATACGGATAAGGCGGAGAATATCCATGCCCCCGCTGCAGACGATGAAGAAGGAGAAGAATAATCAGCAATGAAGATCATCTTTATGGGAACGCCGGATTTTGCTGTGCCCGTGCTGGAAGCATTGATCAGAGCAGGGCATGACATCTGCTGTGTGCTGACACAGCCCGACCGGCGCCGCAGCAGAGGGAAGATTACGTTTTCGCCGGTCAAACAGTGCGCGCTGGATCATGGGCTGACGGTATATCAGCCGGACAAGCTGAAAGACGATACCGACGTTAAGAATGCTCTTGCGGTCTGCCGCGCCGATGCGGCAGTCGTCGTTGCGTACGGACAGATATTAAAGAAAGATGTTCTTGATATGCCCCGTCTCGGCTGTTTTAATGTCCATGCATCCCTGCTCCCGAAGTACAGAGGAGCGGCGCCCATGCAGGCAGCGATACTGAATGGCGAGGAAGAGACCGGAGTGACCATTATGAAAATGGGAGTAGGTCTGGATAACGGCGATATGGCAGCCCAGGCAAGGACATCGGTCGGAAGGAAAAATTTCGAACAGATCCACGACGAGCTTTCTGCTATGGGGGCTCAGCTTCTGGTGGATACTCTTCCTCTGATCGAAAGGGGAGAAGTGGTCTTTGTTAAGCAGGACGACAGTGAGGCAACGTATGCTCCCAAGCTGACGAAGCAAGACGGGCGCATAGACTTTGGAAAAAGCCCGAAGCAAATCGATCAGCAGGTCCGGGCCTTTGATCCATGGCCCGGAGCGTTCTGCGACTATTCCGGAAAAACGCTGAAGGTCTGGAAGACAGAATGTCCGGAGGGAAGTTCAGATGCTTCCGGCGGAACTGTTCTTAACACTGGAAAAGAAGGCATTACAGTTGCCTGCGGCGGCGGGCTTCTGCGGATCACGGAACTGCAGATGCCGGGAAAGAAAAGGACACGGGCTGCGGATTTCCTCCTGGGACACAATGTTGAAACGGGCACAGTCCTTCGCTGACAGGGGCGGCAGGGTCTGTGAAAGATTATCTACAAACTGCTATATTTTCATGATATACTTATATAGTAAATAACTGAAATAAACTGGAGGGGAAGATATGTATTACGGATATTGGGATCCAACGATTATCATACTTATACCAGCTATGGTGTTTGCGTTCATCTGTCAGGGTAGGGTCCAGAGCGCATTCAGAAGATACTCCAGAGTCAGGAACAGAAATGGTCTGACAGGTGCGCAGGCTGCCCGCCGCGTGCTGGACAGAAATGGTCTCGGCGATGTAAGGATCGTACCCATCAGCGGGAATCTGACAGACAATTATAACCCGGCGAACCGGACGCTGAATCTTTCAGAGTCTGTTTACAATGTACCGTCAGTGAGCGCAGTCAGTGTAGCATGTCACGAGGCAGGACACGCCATACAGCATGCAAGAGGCTACGTACCGCTGACCGTAAGGAACAGCATCGTGCCTGTTGTAAATTTTGCATCCAGTTCATCCTGGATCCTGATCATGGTCGGGCTTGTCCTGATGTTTTCCAGCGGACCGTCGTCATCCATAGGTACGCTGATTTTCAATATCGGCGTGATTGCCTTTGTGATCGTTCTTCTGTTCCATCTCATCACGCTGCCTGTGGAATTTAATGCCAGCAGACGGGCTCTTGCACAGATGGAAAAGCTTGCACTCGTTGAGCCGGAGGATATGAAGGGTTCACGGAGGGTGCTCCGGGCTGCTGCAATGACATATGTTGCTGCAGTTGCGGTAGCTGCGGCAAATCTGCTGCGCATTCTCGCTCTCTCAAGGAGAGACTGAGCCGCGGCTGTCAGATAAAACGGCGGGGCTTGCTGCACGGCGGATAACTGAGAGGAGAGGGAAACTATGGATAATAACCGAAAAGCAGTATTTAAGGCGCTGGTCCGTATAGAGAAGGACGGAGCTTATTCTAACCTGCTCCTGAACCAGATCATAGAAAGCGAAAAGCCGGATTCACCGTCCTTTGTCCGCGAAATGACATACGGTGTTACGGAAAATAAGATGTATCTGGATTATCTTCTTGACCAGATCGTTAACCGGGGGATCCGGAAGGTCCGGACAGAACCCCGTACGCTTCTCAGAATGGGAATATACCAGATGATCTTTATGGATTCTGTCCCGGATTACGCATCGGTGAATGAAACGGTGCGTCTTGCGCGGAAATACTGTTTTTCTCAGGCGAATTTCGTCAATGCAGTTCTCAGAAATTTCCAGAGAAAGAAAGATGATATCAGGCAGCCAAAGGATGAGGCGGATCCAATCGTCCGTCTTTCGGCGACCTATTCGTTTGATCCCTGGATCGTTCGTCTGTGGATCGACCAGTACGGGGAAGAGAAAGCGGAAGAACTGCTCAGCAGCAGTATCGGTACGCCGCCCATGATGATAAGAGTCAATACCCTCAAGACGAGCGCTGCAGTCCTTTCGAAAAAGCTGGAACGGAAGGGATATCGGGTACTGGAGTTCCCAGACAGCCGCAGAGTCCTGACGGTTAAGGGCAGCAATCTCCTGGAGCAGCCGGAATATGTGCAGGGACTTTTTTCTGTCCAGGATGCGGCTTCTGTTATCGCCATGGAGGCGCTGGATCCCAAACCGGGAGATACGATCGTCGATGTGTGCGCCGCGCCTTTCGGGAAGTCCTTTGCCTGCGCGGAGATCATGGGAGACAGCGGAAGCATCTATGCTTTCGATAAATACAGCCACAAGGTTGCCCGCTGTGCTGAAACGGCAGAACGGCTGGGCGTCACGATTGTCCAGGCAGAAGCGCAGGACGCCCTGGAACCGAGAGAGGAACTGTTCGGCAGGGCAGACCGGGTGATCTGCGACGTACCCTGTTCCGGTCTCGGCGTCATTCGGCGAAAACCAGAAATAAAATACAAAAAACTCGATGATCAGGGGAAAGAACTTGCATCGATACAGAAAAAGATCCTGACAGCTTCCGCCCAATACGTGAAGGAGGGCGGCAGTCTCATGTACAGCACCTGTACGATCAACAGTATTGAGAATCGCGATGTGATCCGGTCATTTCTGAAAAAGCATCCGCATTTCACGCTGGTCAGCAGCAGGCAGCTCCTGCCGATCACGGATGGGACAGACGGATTTTTCTTCTGCCTGATGAAAAAAAGATATTAGAAACCGCTGAAAGGAGAAGCACTGGCAGATATGGAGGTTGGTTTCAAAACTGACAAGGGAATTAAACGGAGCAACAATGAAGACGCATGCTACGTCATGCCGCGCCGGCGGGTCTTTATCGTTGCCGATGGTGTGGGTGGCAGTAATTCCGGCGAAATTGCCAGCCGAACGGCTGTGAACGAGATCGTGAGATACGTTGACGAACATCCGCTCAGCCGCGCCAATACCACACATAAAATAAAAAAATATTTCGGAGACTGTATCTCAGAGGTGAATGACACCGTTCTGGAAAATGCGCAGCGCTTCGTGGAGAACCGCGGCATGGCGACGACTGCTGTGGTCGCCTACATCTACAAGGGAAAAATGTATGTCATGAATGTAGGAGACAGCAGGGCATATGTTTATCGCAGAGGACGGCTGACCCAGATCACAGAGGATCATACCTATGTTAACAGCCTCGTAAAAGCGGGCGTCATTACGAAGGAAGAAGCGGAATTTCATGAAAATAGAAACATGATCACACGCGCTGTAGGCGCAGATTATACTGTGGAGCCGGACTTCTTTGTTACCAGACTGCATCAGGATGATATTGTGCTGATGTGCACCGATGGCCTTTATGGAGAAGTTTCCAGAGAAGAACTCATGAGGGAGTTTTCCCAGGGAAAGACAATGGGAGATACCTGTGCGGATCTGATCGATCTGGCAAACCATCATGGAGGAAATGATAACATTACTATTATCTGTCTGAGAATCACGGAGGACGATATCGATGAGCAGTAAACTTTTAGTTGGTAGATATGAGCTGATCGAGAAGATCGGCGAGGGCGGCATGGCTGTCGTTTATAAATCAAGGGACCGGCTTCTGAACCGTCTGGTGGCGATTAAGATACTGCGTCCGGAATTTACGAAAGACGCCCAGTTTGTTGACAGCTTCCGCAGGGAATCCCAGGCAGCAGCCGGTCTGCAGCATCCGAACATTATCAGCGTATATGATGTAGGCAGAGAAGGAAATATCCACTTTATCGTCATGGAACTGGTGGATGGCAAACCTCTCAGCGATATTATAAAAGAGCAGGCGCCGATGGATTACCGCAGGGCAATAGAAATTACCAAGCAGGTGGCGTCCGCCCTCAGCCTCGCTCATAAACATAATATCATACACAGAGATATCAAGCCCCATAACATTATGATCACCCAGGATGGGACAGCTAAGCTGGGCGACTTTGGTATCGCTAAGGCTGTCAGCGATTCTACGATGACGGAGACGAGCAAGATCATCGGCTCGGTACATTATTTTTCACCGGAGCAGGCAAGAGGCGCCTATGTCGATGAGCGTTCGGATCTTTATTCTCTCGGTATCGTTCTCTATGAGATGCTTACTGGACAGGTGCCTTTTGACGGCGATAACCCAGTACAGGTCGCTCTGATGCACATCAACGATGAGATCACACCGCCCTCACAGCTGGTAGGCGGCATTCCGCCGGCACTGGAAAAGCTCGTCATGAAGGCAACGGATAAATTCCAGAGCAATCGGTTCCGCAGCGCAGATGAGATGCTCGAAGAACTGAATAACGTGGAATTTGTATCCAACGTTGTAGGCGGGTCAGTATTTAACCCCAACGGCTACGGCAGACGCCTGTCATCCGATTATAATGGCGGCTATCAGGATAATTATGCCGATGACAGGCAGGACAGCCGCTCGGCAGTCAGGAGCTCCAGAGCTTCCGGCTCACCTTCCGGCAAGAAAAAGAAGAACAGCCGGAAAAAGCTGATCATTTTGCTGGTCGTGATCCTTGCCATAGCGGCAGCACTTACCGCATACCTCTTTGCCAGCGGAACGATCGGAGGCGGCGGTCAAGTCACGGTCCCTGATCTTACGGATATGAGCTATACGGAGGCGAAATCCGCGCTGGAGGATGTGGGGCTGAAGATAGAACGCGGCGACAAGATAAACAGCGATACGATAGAAAAGGGTCATGTTGCGCGGCAGGATCCGCAGGCGAATGAAAAAGTAGATAAAGATACTGTCGTAACGGTCAACATCAGCGACGGCATAGCGACGGGAGCGGTGCCTGACCTTGTTGGCAAGTACTACGGCGACGAAACGGACGATTACCTCAAGAACCACGGGGGATTTGTTGTCGGAAATGTAAGTTATGCTAAGAGCGATTCCTACGAAAAGGGGCAGATCATAAGCCAGGATCCGGAAGCCGGCACATCAGCGGAGAAGGGAACGGAGATCAATATCGTCGTATGCTCCGGAAAGAAAACGGTTAAGGTCACAGTTCCTTCACTGACCGGACTCAGTTTTGAAGAAGCGTCAGCGAAGCTGCACAGCAATAATCTGAAAACAGGCCAGGTTATTTATGAGGAAAGCACGACTTACAGCAAGGGAACGGTCATGTGGCAGCAGTATGACGCCGGCACAGAACTGAAGCAGGGCGCATCCGTTAACGTTAAAGTAAGCAAGGGACCGCCGGCTGACGAGCCCGACCCCAACGAGCCGGGTGACAACGACGATGATGATAACAATAACAGCAATAACAGCAATTCATCAGACAACGGCAGTGATACACAGGAATAGCCCATGGAAGGATTGATCATCAGAGGCGTGGGCGGATTCTATTATGTCAGAACAGAAACAGGTGTAATACAGACCAGGGGCAGGGGAATTTTTCGAAAAGACCAGATCACACCCACCGTCGGAGACCATGTTGATATAGAGATACTGGATGACGGAGACGGCGTAATCAACAGCATCCTTCCGCGGAAGAACCTGTTCCTGCGTCCGCCTATTGCGAATATTGACTGTATCATCGTACTGTTCGCTGCAACTCAGCCAAGACCAAACTTTGAGCTCATTGACCGGTTCCTGATCATGGCAGAGAAAAACGAGGTCGATGCGATCCTCTGCATGAATAAATGCGACCTGGTATCTGAGAAGAAGCAGGATAAGCTGATTGAGCGGTATCGGGGTGTATATCCTGTGCTGAAGGTAAGCGGCAGCAGCGGAGAGGGTGTCGATATCCTGGAACAAAGGCTTGCTGGCCGTATTTCCGCATTCGCAGGGCCTTCGGGAGTGGGAAAATCGACGCTGACAAACCTCCTGATCCCCGATGCGGATATGGAGACACAGGACATCAGCCGCAAGACGAGGAGAGGCCGCCATACAACGCGTCATGTAGAGATCTTCGATCTCCCTCATGGCGGTATGCTCTTTGATACACCGGGATTTACATCATTTGACCTTCAGGGGATCCGCGCGGAGGAGCTTGCTGACTATTATCCGGAAATTCGGGATCTGACCGGCATGTGCCGTTTTGACGACTGCCGCCATATAAAGGAGCCGGACTGCGCGGTTCGTCAGGCCCTCGAGGAGGGGAAAATCAATCCCCTGAGATATGAATCCTATGTGAAAAACTACACTGAGCTGAAACAGGCTCAGAAGCGGTATTGAAAGGAGAACAGATATGGCAGAATTATCACCATCCATACTCTCTGCAGATTTTTCCAAACTGGGAGAGCAGACAGAAATTGCTTCAGCGGCAGGTGCGGACTACATGCACATTGATGTTATGGACGGGCATTTCGTCCCGAATATCAGCTTTGGAGCGGCAGTCATGAAAAGTCTGGATTCACAGGATACTGCGCCCTATGATGTTCACCTCATGATAGAGAATCCCGATGATTTTTTATCGGAATTTGTCACTGAAAAGACAGAATTTATTACAGTCCATCAGGAAGCCTGCGTGCACCTGAACCGGACGATCTCTCATATTAAATCCTATGGAATTGGAGCCGGCGTGGCGCTGAATCCTGCCACACCAGTCATGATGCTCCAGGAGATCCTGCCGGATGTAGATCTCGTCCTGATCATGTCAGTGAACCCCGGATTCGGCGGACAGTCCTTCATCCCATCCACGCTGAAGAAGATCAAGCAGCTGGCTGAACTCCGCCGTACATCAGGTTACGATTTTAAGATAGAAATCGACGGAGGCGTCAAGCTGAACAATGCCAAAGAGATCGCAGACGCGGGAACGGATATACTCGTAGCGGGCTCTGCCGTATTCGGAGCACCCGATCCGGGCGAGCAGGTACGGGAGTTTCTGAAGATCATAAAATAATTCGGATATATAACAACGATAAAAGAAAATATTCATAAAACAGGGGCTGCCGATCGGCAGCCCCTGTCAGTATGTACGGGATCAGTCATCCTCGTCTTCCTCATCGTCTTCATCTTCATCATCCGACCCGCCGCTGTTCGTCTGGCCGGATGCCTTGCCGTTTGTTGACTTACCGGAAACCTTGCTCTTCGTTTCCTTCTTCGGTGTATAACCGTAGGACCAGGCGCTGTTCCATCCGGTATAAGTGCCTTCGGCGTAATACTCGCCGCCTTCGTAATCAACAGAATCCGGCATATCCTTATAAGAACCGCTCGTCGCGCTGGGGATCTGGTTCATGATCTTCCCCCAGAGTGCGGCAGCATATCCGGACATGCTTGTCAGCGGGATCCGCACATCGTTTCCGATCCACAGAGACGCGGACAGGTTTGGTGTGAATCCATCAAACCAGATATCGATCTGGCTGTCTGTCGTACCCGTCTTACCACCTGCCTGCACGCCGCTGATCGCCGCTGCTGTACCAGTACCTCCGGTTACTACACCTTTCATCATATCTGCCATAACGAAGGCAACGCCGTCATTCAGAACGCGTTTTGTCTGTACATGTTTCGTCAGGATGGTCTTGCCGTTTCTGTCTGTGACCTTGGTATAGCAGCTGGGTTCTGTCGCCTTCGTTCCGTAATTGGGGAAGACGGTATAAGCTGTCGCCATCTCCAGAGTCGTTACACCCTTCGTCATACCGCCCAGGGCAAGGGCGGCGGCATTCAGGTCGTTTGTATTGCCTTTGGTATCCAGCGTCGTAATGCCGAACTTCTTGATCATCTTGGCTGAATAACTGGTTCCTACCTGCATGAGGATCTTATAAGCACAGGTATTGATGGAGTTCTTCAGCGCCGTTCTTACCGTATTGCGGCCGCTGTATCCGCCGCCGGAGTTCTGAGGCCATGTCTGGCCGTTGTTCGTCGTTGGTTCATCTATGACCGTAGAGCGGGCGGTGATATAATCGCCCCAGCCGTTGGCCCCCTGCCTGTCAATACCGTAATTGACGAAATTGTGCTTCTGACCTTCCTGGGCTTCCTCATAACTCTGCTGCAGGGCAGGAGAGTATACACCCAGCGGCTTGATGGAGGATCCCGGCTGCCGCGGCTCTGTAGCGCGGTTGTACAGAAGTCTTCCTGTCGTCTGACGTCCGCCGACCATGGCCTTGATCTGGCCGGTCTTATTGTCGACAATAGTCATGGCTGCCTGAGGCTGGACTACGTACTGATTCATATTGTAGCCGCCCCGTTTAATGTAATAGGTATTGCCATTCTTACGGAACATTGCCTTTCCGGCAGTGCTCTTTACATACTTAGCAGATACAACGACGTTTCCATCGGAATCCAGTTTTTTATACTGCTGCGGGACATTGACATACCCGCCGCTTATTGAATAAAGCTTCCCGTCCTTCCAGCGGTAGAGATGAGGGAATTCTATGCTGTAATCCGTCTTTCCCTCCACGCTGGTCTTATAGAAGAGCAGCCGTTTCCCTGCCATTATCGTCAGGGAACCATCGGAATTTTTCTTTATTTCATCATCTGCAAATGTATATGTATAATTCTGGATATAGTCGTTATAGTCGTACATCACGACCTGTCCCGCACTGTTCAGTATGTTCCCGTTTGCGTCATACCGGATGCCTGTGGGGGAAGGGAAGTTGGCGCCGTTCTGAAATTCTGTCTGGACTATTTTCTGCGCCTTGTAGTTCATGGTGGAATAGATCTTCAACCCGCCGGTATAGACTTTGTCCCAGGCGGCGTCATAACTGAGATCTTCTTCCTCCTGAAGATCTTTAATGACCTGTTCTACAACGTAATCCGTGAAATAGGCTATGGATGAGCTTCCGGTATCAAAGTCCGGATCGAGCATTTTCTTCAGGGATGTTTTGCTGGCCTTCTTATATTCCTTCGCCGTGATGTAACCCTGCTCCTTCATGAGATCCAGACAGAGCTCCCGGCGGTCCTTGCTTGTGTCATTTGCGACATAGACGCCGGCAGAAGTGGATTTAAGAATGTTATTCTTATTGACGGAACCGCTGTTCCCTGAATCCACAAGCTGGATCAGCGCATAGTCTGAAGGCGCCTGGGGCATTGCAGCCAGCGCCGCGCACTGGGCAAGAGTCAGTTTGTTGACGTGTTTGCTGAAGTAAGCCTCCGAAGCAGACTCTACGCCCCAGTTGCCGAAGCCCAGGTTAATGGTATTCAGATATGCTTCCATGATCTGCTTCTTGGACAGATTATGTTCCAGCTGGACCGTGTACCATGCTTCTATAATTTTCCTCTTCAGCGTGTGCTCTGACATGCGGGAGGACAGATAGACGTTCCTGGCCAGCTGCTGTGAGATCGTACTTGTGCCGCTGACATTGCCGCCGGATACGATAGAGTTCTTGATCGCCCCCATGATACGGATGAAGTTGAATCCGTGGTGCTTCCAGAATGTCTTATCTTCCAGGGCAACAAAGGCATTTATGAGGTTGTCCGGCATCTCGTCGTATTTTACGCTCTGACGGTTTTCGCCGGAGTAGATGGTGTCCACCTTCTTTCCGGAATCCGAGTAGATCACAGAGCTTTCCGTCAGCGTTTCATATATATTGGATGTGTCGATCTTAGGCGCGGTGATTATGACGACCGCAGAATAGATCATCATCACCAGGATCATCGCAATGATAATGCCCAGGATCAGAAGCAGTATATTCTTAGGGGTCGCCTTAAAATTGCGCAAACTGAATCCCGCCGTAGAAAAACTGATATTTTTCTTTCCCGGCTGGTCATGTTTCGGCTCTTTATTATATTTGTCTGCTCGCATATTTAGTTACCTCTGTTTATGAAATTTCTCTTCAATTATATATAGCAATGTCTGGAATTACAAAGTGGACAAAAACAACTCTCGTTATTATAGCATACAGATTGTATAAAGTTAAGTAAAATCTGCTGGTCTGTCATGCAGCCTCTTGAATGATGGCAATATATGGTTTATAATATATAAACTTACAACTCATGGAGGTATCATGCGCAGAGAGCTGTTCGGGCTGACTGCTGCCGTGACGGCAGGAATACTGGTCAGCGGATGGAACTGGATATTTCCTGCTGTCTTCGCGGCAGGATTCTGGATCCTGCGCAGCCTGGTACCGGACGATAAGAGACGATTCGCACTATTGCTGCTGATTTCCTTCATGACAGGGGCACTGCTGATGACGACGGAACTCCTGACATTTGCCTATATCGACCGGCCTTCGGAAGACCGCGCTGTCAGAACGGTATGCCGGGTACAGAGTACAGAACAGCTGGAAGAAGGGAAATACAGGATTACCTGCAGGATAAGCAGCGCAGAAGACTTTGCTGCACTAAAAGGGGAGAGGATCCTTCTGACATATTACCGTCCCCTGCATTCGCCGCAGCAGCTGATCGGCGCGGAAATTACATTTACCGCACCGATCATTGTGCCGCGGGGCGCATCCAATCCCCGGTGTTTTGACTATGGGCGTTACCTGCGGAGCCGCGGTATCCGCTTTATTTCATCGCCGGCTTATTTCCGTGTCACAGCGGATGATCCATCGGTAAAGGAGAGGCTGTTTCGGCATATCATGGATGAGCG
The DNA here is from genome assembly GCA_900315125.1 of uncultured Eubacteriales bacterium. Lineage (GTDB taxonomy): Bacteria > Bacillota > Clostridia > Peptostreptococcales > Anaerovoracaceae > Aminicella. The sequence continues at coordinate 646 of OMXT01000051.1, read as the reverse complement.
GGAGCGTTTCATGGAGCAGCTGCACTGCAGCGATGAGACCAGGAGCGTGATCCGGGGGATCCTTTTCGGCGATACGGCTGCCATGCCCGACGAACTTTACGATGATTTCCGAAACAACGGTACGGCCCATGTTCTTGCAGTGAGCGGACTTCACATCGGGGTACTCTATGGGATATACCGAGCTGTCATGAAAAAGAGAAAGTCTGCTGCTGTCACGGTGGTTTTTCTTCTGTTCCTCGCAGTATACGGTACATTTACCCTGTGGTCTGTTTCCGTTACAAGAGCGATACTTCTCGTCGCCTTTATCACTGCAGCAGACCTGACAGAACGCCGCTATGACCTGCTGACTGCGCTGAGTGCCGCAGCGCTTATACTTATGATCCGCGAGCCTTCCGTGGTGTACAGCGCCGGCTTCCAGATGTCTTTCCTTGCGGTGGCGTCCATGGCGTTTCTCGGACCTTTCCTCGAACGGCGCATGCCCGCTGCTGCGGCAGGTGTGCTGTCGGTCCAGCTGGGAATGATCCCTTATACGGCATATGTATTCAATTGTTTCCCCGCACTGGCCATCCTAATAAACATACCGGTGGTCTGGCTTCTGTCAGCGATTGTGCCGGCTGGCATGGCATCATTGATTCTCTGTATGGCT
>OMXT01000075.1 GCA_900315125.1 uncultured Eubacteriales bacterium | reverse complement strand
AGGATCGTGACGAAATCCCATGTCAAGCACTTCTTGCTTTACAGTGATACCTCTTGTGGATAATATTTTTGCAGGAGGAACAGATCATGACGATTGGTGAGAGAATCAGAGAAATCAGAAAAGCAAATGGGTTGAGCCAGGAAGCGTTCGGGAAGATCTTTCACGTGACCAGACAGGCAGTCTCAAACTGGGAAACCGGAAAGAACTATCCGGACATGGAACTTATTGTTGAGATCAGTAAGAGATTCGGCGTTTCGCTGGATGACTTTATAAAAGAAGATGATACTTTCATACGTAAGACGGATGAGGTCAGAAGAGAGGTTTCCAAACTCAGGAAAGTCATGCGATTCCTTGCCGTGATTGTTGCTCTTCTGATCGTAGTTGGTGGCGCGAGTGTGGCGATGCTTATTTCTGCATCCCGGCCGACGGATGATGCAGACCGGGTTCTGACGGACGCAGATATATATGCATATGTCGATTTGAAAGGCAGCGTACATTCCCGGGCGATTACACGAACTTACAGAGTCGGAGAATATGACGGATTCAGCGATGGGAAGAAGGCTTCCATTATCGATGAGACAAAAGGTGGAGTGGAAGGAGATATACCAGCAGTTGTCCTTGACAGGGAAACTGCAGCGACAATAGCGCTTCAGGATATGTATCACAACGATATCCCTGATGTCACAGTTAAGAAAGTCACTGTCGAAATTTATAACCTTGACCTTGATAAGAAAGCTTCAGGGGAGATTGGATACACTGTCGATCATGGAAAGGTTGTAATCAATCTGACGGACTTGTCTGGAAAGATCCGTGGAGATCAATGTGCAGTATGTACGTTTGAATTGAGGTACGCTGTTGGAAATGAAGCGTATGTTACGGTCACTTCCATAAATGTCTTTGCGCATGAACCAGATGCTAGATAAAATAAAATCATCCGAGCTGTGGCGCATGCAGGTAACCCTCAGTTTACAGATGAATATATACATGGCCGAGTAAACGGTGGATGAGAGGCCTCCGAACATAAGATCAGCCACCGCAATCGCGGTGGCTGAAAAACTTTGTGTGTTATCCTTGTTTCGGTTCTTCTGTGTCCAAGGGTTTCCTGTGACAGCGTTCCGGAAGGGCGTCTGACCATGGCAGCAGAGCATCCAGAAAGTCCAGATTCGTATCATCCATATGCCGGGGTATTTCCTCAAGCAAATACTTCATGTATTCATAGGGCTTCAAGTCATTGGCTTTTGCTGTTTCAACGACACTGTAAACGATGCCGCTTGCTTTTGCCCCGTGGATCGTATCGCTCATGACCCAGTTCTTTTTGCCAATGCAGAATGGACGGATGGCGCGTTCCGCCGCATTGTTTTCCATGGGGATCTCGCCATCCTTCAGAAAAGCTCTCAGGTAAGTTTCCTGATTCAGGCAATAGGTCATCGCTTTTCCGGTCAGTGACTTGAGCGTTACATCGCCGCGGTGTTCTTTGACCCACGCAAAGAATTCATCAACCTTCGGTTCTTCCTTCTCCTGGCGCAGGCGCAGCCTCTCCTCAGAAGTCAAACCGTTCAGTTGATTATCCATGTCGAAAATTTCTCCAATTCGCTCCACGGCTTCCTCCGCAATGGATCCGCCGGCCGTATTTTTCCAGGATTTTCCCAATCCCTTCAGTGCATCCTTGAATTTTCTGACCATATGCACCCAGCATCCGGATACCGTAATCTCTCCTGGCCGCAATCGGGCGAGTTTGTGATAGACTTCATACCCGTCTGTTACCACAACTCCCTGAAACTTCTCCAGGAATTCCTGCGGATGCGAGTAGTGCCGGGTCTTTTGATAATCAAAGAGGATGACCGGATGCGGATCCAGTACATTGCTCCGGTAGACCCACATGTAGCTTTTCGAGCCGGCCTTGCGGCCATCACGATGTACCAGCATGGGGGTCTCATCCGAGTGGATGACATGGTGTGTGAATAATTCTTCCTTCATCCGCTGGATCAGCAGGGAGAAGTATCGTTCGGCAGCAAGTATGATCCAGTGGGACATCGTTTGCCGGCTGATGGGAACCTCGTTGCGCTCAAACTCCTGCTCAATACGATACAGCGGCAGTCCATTCGTATACTTGCCGTTCATAACGCCGGCGACCAGGGATGGGCTGGCGAGTCCTTTGCCAAAGAGTTTCTTCGGCGCGTCCGCGCGTACGACATGGCTTTGATCTGCTTTATCGCAGTAGACATGCACGTGATATTCCTGTACATAATATTCTGCCGGAACATGCTCGATCTGCCGTGTAATGTCCACCGGCAGTTCCCGGTATCCCTGCGGGAACAGTTCCCTCAGCTGATCCTCGTTCAGTTCATAATGCTTCGGCTCGGCTTTGCGCAGTCTGGAAAGATCCGCTTCCTGCTTGCCTTTTGGACGGGCTTTACGGGTATGCGCGGAGACCTTGATCTCTTGCGGTTCCTTTTCCGCCTGGTCTTCTATCGCCTCGGCTTCATTGAACAGGCATTCCATAACCATTTGATTATCATCGGTATTCTCCGCATCGTTCCTCTCGGATTTTCTTCCGAAGTGCTGCGCACGCAGCAGCCTCACCTCCTGCGTAAGAATGTCGATCTGCTTTTCGCTGGAGGCGATGATCCGGTCCTTTTCTGCAAGGGTTTCTTCCTTGCTCTGGGCCGTCTCCTGCATTTTCAGCACCATATCCATCAGATCGTTTTTATTCAGTTGTTCCAGCTCTTTCCGGCTCAGCCCTGTTTTCTTTTTCATGACTCTATTTTACCATTTTTGCTGTACCAAAAAAAGAACAAATCCCTTGAAAATTACCTGTTTTCCTTCAAAATTTCTCCTGATCAGGAACGCCGGAAAGACGGTCAGAATGCTGACCTGGGATGCACTTCTCTTACCTGCTTTCTCTGCGTGATGGACAGCCCTTCCATCAGCCAGCGGAATTGCTGCGCATTCATCCTTTTTATCTCACTCTCATTTCGCGGCCACTGGAATTTGCCATCTTCCAATCGCTTGTAAAGCAGAAGAAAACCATCCCCTTCCCAAAGAAGACCTTTGATCCGGTCGGCACGTCTGCCGCAGAACAGAAACAGGGTGCGTTTCTGATAGGGATTCAAATGGAACTGGCTTTGTACGATGGCTGCCAGTCCGTCGATACCCAGGCGCAGGTCGGTATAGCCGCAGGCGAGATACACATTCTGATACTGATTGGCGTTCAGGTTATTCAGCATGAGATCATCACCTCCAGCGCGGTTTTCAGCAGGAGCGGATCGATTTGGTTGTTTGCCTGCAGGCAGGCTGCTGCTGTTTGGATCATCAATACCGGGGGCTCGGTCAGGGGATCCTCGGGAAGTTCTCCGGAAGGAACGGCTTCCACATTCTGCGGCAAGGCCGCAAATTCTATCGAGCCGGATGCTCCTCTTTTCCGCAGTTCCGGCGCATACTCGCGAGCCTTGCGAATCTGGTACTTCAACTTGGTTAGAGTCATTCCTTTGGCCTGGGCGAATGCCACTTGTGTCATGCCGCTTTGTTTCCATTCCAAGGTCAACTGAATGCATGCCTCCGGGGTTCTCTTTACTGAATTTATGGTTCTCCTCATTTCAATAATGTCAGGAGTTTTAACTTCTGACATTATTGTACGAGGCTCTGCAATTTGGGTCTATCGGCCTCTCATCCACCGTTTACGAAAGTGCCGTCAGAGATCCCGATAAATTCTATTCTGATATCGTCAAGCGGGTGAAGGATTCAGAAATTGCCAGTGCGCCGGAGTTGAGAGAAAAGCATCAGGAACTGGTAAGTCGCAGTGAAGAGCTTGATGAGATGTATTTCAACCTCTACCAGGACAAATCCAAGGGTATACTTACGGAAAAAAGATTTGTGTCGCTTTCCGGCAAGATCGATGAGGAGCAGCGGGATCTGAATGAAGAACTGGCAGCTCTGGAGAAGGAATTGGAGCAGGTGGACAGCCAGTTGACCAAGGTGGATCAGTTTCTTGCGGAAATTCAAAAATACGCGGATATCACAGAACTGACAGATGAGATCCTTCACAAGCTGATCCGGCGGATCGAGATCGGGAAGGAGGAGAAGATCGATGGCGAGACGGTTCAACGGATCAAGATCATCTATTCGTTCGTCGGTGAGATCGACAGCAACACGCAGACGGAATACCTCAATGGAAATTATTACAAGCGAACGGTCAGAGCAATCGCCGGATAATATGCAGCAGACAGAGATCGCCTTTTCAGGCGGTCTTTTTTCGTCCCTGGGGCGAGCTCGTCCCTTGACGATGTTGCAGGGAGCTCATGACGCCAGATGAAGTAAGGATGCTGGACAACCAGTACGCGCTTCTCTTCATCCGCGGCGAGCGTCCGGTGAAGGATCTCAAGTACGAGCTCCTGAAGCACCCGAACATCGCTCTGACGGAAGATGGAGGGGCGGAGCCATATATCCATGGAACATCGGATTCCGCGGTGGGAACGATCCTGATGGAAGATGATCTCCCAGAAGCAACAAAGGCAGCGCGGGCTGATCTTCCGGAAGCAGAGGAGTACGAGTTGTTGTCGGAGGAGGATGTAGAAGAGTTATTCACGAAGGAAGAGGCAGAGGAGACTGCTCAGGAAGGAGAAGCCGATGAAGAAAAAATTCAGTACGCTGGAAGATGAGAAAAAAAGAGGAGGACCAGGTTCGCGATGCTGACATATAGCTGTCTGGTCCTTTCTCTTACCGTCGGTGCGGCGACTGCTTATGCCGCGGGCGACCCGATCACGGTCATCAACAACCTCAGCACATTCATTTTCAGCCTGATCCGTGCAATCGGCCTGATCCTGCTGGGGCTCGGCATCATGCAGGTCGGGCTGTCGCTGAAGAGCCATGATCCCAGCCAGAGGGCGAACGGCTTTCTTACCGTCGCCGGCGGCGTGGTGATCATGTTTACGAAGGAGATCCGGAATACGATTATGGGCTGAAAAATGGCGGCCCAAAAGGGCTGCCAGATACATTCTTATAGAATAATCAATTAAAATTAACCGATTTAGGTTGAAAAAGATAAAGCCATATGTTATATTGAAATTAACCGAAATAGGTTAAGAAATGGAGGTCAAACATGAAAACAGCAATAGGGGATTATCTGAGGAGGCTTCGTCTCGAAAGAGGAGAAGTTTTGAAAGATATGTCCGAGAAGTTAGATGTTTCCGCAGCATTTTTATCTGCAGTAGAAAATGGCAAAAAGATGTTCCCGGAGAATTGGTATCTAAAAATGCAAGAACTATATTCCTTAGATGATACAGAAATTGAAGCATTGCGTGATGCTGCGTTGGAGTCAGGCAGAAGCATTAGATTGAATTTACAAGGAGCAAGCGACGAACGAAGAAAGCTGGCGGTGTCGTTTGCTCGAAGCTTCGATTCCCTTGATGAAAAAACAAGTAAAGAAATTTTTGAAATTTTGAATAAGGAGAATAACAATCGTGACTGATTATTTCGTAGAAGCGAAATCACGCAGAGAACTTAGAAAATGTGCTGAACTTGTTCGAAAAACCTTCCATCTTGAGGATGTTGTATATTTCCCAATCGTACAGCTCCTGGATGTGCTCGGTGAGATTTTTGAAAACTTTAGTTATGAGATCGTTGAAGATAGTGAACTGCCTGCTAATGTTCATGGCGACACAGACGTGATATCTGGGCATATTCGCATAAAAGAGAGTGTATATTGTTGACCCGCAGTTTATTCGCTTCCTAAATTCTGATTTTCCGGCAAAATAAATAAGGAAACTGCCTCGTGGAATCTGATGGATTT
>OMXT01000040.1 GCA_900315125.1 uncultured Eubacteriales bacterium | reverse complement strand
AGAAATCCTCTATGCTAATCCCTATGCAGGAAGATACCTACCGAGGATTGTCAACAAAAAACTCCCTAACAACTTGACACTATCAATAATTTTATTGAATTTGCCCTGACCTCAGTAATATGATAAAATATACTCAGTATTTTATAACGAACCACAGTTACGAGGGAGGTCAATAATGCCCAGATTTATTACAAGTGACGGAACAGGGCTTGATTACAGAGTAAACGGTCACGGACGGCCTGTCGTCCTCCTTCACGGATGGGGACATTCCCTGGAAGCTTATAATGAGATCGTTCCGGAGCTCTGCCGGCATTACCGCTGTATCAGCTACTCCCACAGGGGTCACGGCCAGTCGGATGTGCCCTCCGGCGGGTATACCGTGAGCCAGCTGGCAGAGGATCTCCACGAGCTGATCGACGGACTCCACCTGGAGCGGCCTGTGCTCGTAGGGCATTCCATGGGCGGATGTACCGTCTATGAATATATCAGCAAATACGGCTGCAGCGGGATTTCCGGATTCGTGATTCTGGACATGAGTCCCAAACCCATGTGCGAAGGGTCCTGGAACCTGGGCGGCGCAGGCGGCTACTGCGTGGAGGATCTGAACAGAGATCTTGCGCTCATGGCTCAGGATCCATCCCAGTTCATGGTCCGTATGTGGGACCGGATCCTGCCGGCCTTCAGCCGGCTTCCGGCGGATGTGAAGGACTATGCCGGAACGATCCTGATGGGCAATAACTCACCCTTCGCCCTTATGAGCCTCTGGCATTCTATAAACATGCTGGATCATCGGGACATTCTCGGTCATCTGACTGTGCCCATGGGATATTTTATTCCGGAAACACCAATGTTTGCCCCGGGGATCGAGGGCTATCTCCGTTCCGCCGTCAGTTCCCCGCTGACGATCCGGCATTTCAGCGGCTGCTCCCACGTGTTTCCAACAGAGAAGCCATTGGAAGTAGCTCAGGCGCTGGCAGAAGTCATCGGCTGACAGAAACCAAAAGGACCGCCTCTTTATTTTGGGACAGTCCTTTTTTCGTGCTAATATATGATTGTGTGGAACATCCAGGTATAGACTGCCTGGATCCCTGGCGTGAGGATCTTATCTGTGACGCCAAAAAATATCAGCGCAAGCAGGATGTAAAAGCCGTAAGAATACACTTTGTAATACCAGCTGTATCTTTCCAGGTTGAATATCTGGGTCAGGATCCCAAACCCGTCCAGAGGCGGCACCGGGATCAGGTTGAAGATCATCAGTACCAGATTGATGAGGATCAGCTGCTGGACGATCTCTATGACGGCGCCTCCGGTTGCGGACATGAAGAAGGCGCTGCTCCCGTGGGCGATGAAGCGCAGAATCACCGCTCCCGCCAGAGCCACTAGGAAATTCATGACGACGCCGGCGATGTCCACGAGGAATTTATCGATCCGCCGGTGCTTATAATAGCGGGGATCCACTTCCACGGGCTGACCCCAGCCGAATCCGGCGAAGAAAAGACATATAAACCCTACCAGGTCGATGTGGGCCGCCGGGTTGAGGGTCACCCTTCCCTGGGACCGGGGTGTGGGATCGCCGCAGCGGTCCGAAACGATCGCGTGACCGAACTCATGAAAAGAAAGGCCGACCACGATCCCGGGCAGCGCCAGAAGCTGCCGCATGATCCATTCGCCGAAATTGCTGAAATCCCCGTTCAGGAAATTCAGCAGCACCATTGCCCCGATGACGATGGCCAGGGGCATCCACTCGCTTCTGTTGTTCATCCATACTCCTTTTGTTTATTGCAATGCACCAGATGCCGCGCGGTCACAGGCGCAGCAGAGGCGCAGAAAACAATGAGCCTGCATCAGCAGGCTCAGATGTGTCCTTCATTTTATTCCACGATTGCGGGATCATGCTGCGATGACGGGATCATTCCCCTGCCAGAGCAGACAGCGATTCCTGGAGTTCATCAATGGTCGCCTTGTGAGCGTCGATGCGTTCAATGATATTGTTCAGGTCGTCGTCCGGCTCGATCTCCCCGTTCTTGATCCGGTCATAGAATATCTTGCCGATTTTGCTCATTTCGATCTGCACTTCTTTCTTTTCACTGCTGACTCTGCTTTTCAGCTTCGTCATTTCGATGGCGTCGCCTGCCCGGTCGCCGGCATTCTTTACTGCTCCCTGAATGTTGTCAAAAAGTCCCATAATAAAATCTCCTTTATATCCTGCAGCGGCAGGCGCCCGGTCTGCCCGGATCGCTGCCGCAGCGGTTCATAATTATTTACAGTTCGTCAGGTTCGTTTCCTTCGTCTCGATGAAGTCCTTCTTCGTCGCGAAGGAATCCTTCTCCAGTTTCATATCGTAGCCAAAATCCTCTATGTCGTAATCCTTCGCCGCGCAGCCCACACGAATGATCTCCTCCGTGAGCCAGGGGTTGCACACGAGCATGGGCCCCAGGGTGTTCGTGAAAATCGAATTTCCCCGGAGCACCCCTTCATTTCGGTCTTTCCCGGTATTTCCGTATCCGTAAGAAAGATGGCCGAAGGGCTGCTCTTCACCGATCAGGAAATCCCCCATCTGGATCTGGTTCCCGATGATCTCCATGGACTTGCCGTTGTACTCACAGGTAAACCAGATATCGTCACCGTAAACATCTCTGTTTTCGTGGAACTCCGTGTCGATCAGGCCTAGTCCCGCAAAGGACGAACCGTCCTCCCGGACCACATGGGCGCCGAACAGTCCCACAGACGTCCCAGTCACGATCAGCGGCCTGCCGTCGTCCACATAATCCGCCAGCTGCTGCTTATAGGGCGCCAGCCAGTTCAGTACCGTCTGGAACGAGGATATCTCCCCCGGCGCGCAGAATATGGCGTCATAATCCTGGGGCACAAAGCCTTCTGTGCTGAAATCCACCTTATCCACCTGGGGGATCAGCCCTGCCCTCTGGGCGAACTTCGCCAGTGCCAGGAGATTGCCCCGCTCACCGTGGAGGAACAGCGTATCAGGAAAAAGCCACGCTACTCTGAACTCATTCAATCTCCACACCTTCTTTCTTCAGAATCTTCTCCATATACTCATAGGTATGGAGCCATGTGATCAGGTAGATATTGTCCGTTTCTGCCTCCTCGATCTCCCGGAAGATCACTTCTACATCCTCCGTGTCCGCGATACTGATGTCCTTCGGGTCCACGCCCTCGTAGATCAGGCGGTTTGCCGTGTCATAGCATACCCGCTCGGAGAAGCAGAAATACTTCTCCACATCGGAACGGACCAGCTTGCTGAAGTCACAGTCAAAGGCATAGAAGGAGTTCGCATAATGGGGGATCATGTCCACCAGGGGACAGAGACCCAGTGCGACCATCTTCCGGTTCGGATCCGCCGCCATTACATTAATGCTGGTCTGGAGGGTCTCCGGATTCTCCTGCTTGATCCGCATGTACTTGATGGTCTTGCCTTTGTAATGAAGGATCTCGAAACGTCCTCCCACGTTCTTAAAGCTCCCGAATGCCCTTGCCGCATCCTGGGGCTCGATGCCCGCCAGCTCCTTCGCCACAGCTACTGCCGCCGCGTAATTATAGAGCATGTAGGGCGTATCGTAGGGCATGGGAAATTCTGCTCCCTGCACCGTGAACCGGCGCTTTTTGAAGTTTACATTTTCTACTTCGTAATCCGCGTGCTCCGCGCTGCGGTGACCGCAGTGGGAACACTCAAAGGGTCCTACCCCGTCATTATTATAATAGGCGAAGTTGATGCGGTGATGGCACTTGGGACAGGCCATAGTCACATAGCTGCCGCCTTTGCAGAAACTCTCCGAATGGCTGGCCACACCGTAGCTGACCACTTCCCGGGCGTCCTCGTCAAAGGCACGGGCCCTGGGTTCTTCATTATTGAGAAACAGCCGCATGTTCTGGCCCGCAGCAGCCTTCTTCAGCTTCCGGTAGATAAAGTCCGGATCGCCGTTCCTCTGCACCTGATCCTTCTGCAGATTGGTGACCAGCAGGTTTGCCGCCGGGAGCTGCTCCCGGATCACCGGCACATAGCGTTCGTCGGTCTCGAATATAAAATAGTCCGCCCGGACCCGTCCGGACAGGCTGCTGGCCTTGATCAGCGCCGTGCAGACGCCGGTGATCAGGTTCGCGCCCTCCAGATTGGAAACCACGGTCTTTCCGTTTTCCTTCAGTACATGGTTTATGAGGTTGTTCGTCGTAGACTTGCCGTTCGTTCCCGTAATAAACAAAACCTTCTCAGGGTCTATCCCCTTAAAATGCGCGATCATCTTCGGATCGATCTTCATTGCCTTCTCACCGGCGAAGTTCGTGCCTCTGCTGGAATCGATCACATTGATCATAGCGTTGATCAGCTTAGCCGACCACAGGGCGATGTAAAATTTCATTCTTCCACCACCCGGCCTTCCAGACTGAAGGTTTTGCCTTCTGTGATCTCTACATTTACAAATGTTCCGATCATCTCTCTGCTCCCTTCAAAATTCACGAGTTTAAATCCATCCGTTCTTCCGCAGAGCGTTTTGCTGTTTCGCTTGCTGGGTCCTTCTACCAGGACCCGCTCCACACGCCCCTTATATTTCGCATTTTTCTCGGCGCTGATCCGGTTCACAAGATCAACGAGCCGGTTGAACCGTTCGTGTTTTACCTCCTCTGGGATCTGCTCTCCGTAGGACGCCGCCGGCGTCCCCGTCCGCACGGAATACAGGAACGTAAAGGCAGAATCGTACCGGACCTCCTCCACCAGGCTCAGGGTATCCTGGAACTGTTCCTCCGTTTCCCCGGGGAATCCGACGATGATATCCGTAGACATGGTGATATCCGGCACCGCTTTCCGGAGTCTGCGGACAGTATCCATATAACTTTCCCTTGTATAATGCCGGTTCATCCGCTGCATGATTTCCGTGCTCCCGGACTGGACCGGCAGATGGATATTCTTGCACAGCTTGTCGCAGCTGCGGAACACATCGATCAGTTCATCGGAAAGATCCTTTGGATGAGACGTCATGAACCGGATCCGCTCCAGCCCGTCGATCTCCGCAAGGAAAAGGATCAGCCGGGCGAAACTCCAGGTGCTCCCGTCCTCCGAAACGCCCCGGTAGGAGTTCACATTCTGTCCCAGGAGCATGACCTCCCGGACGCCGTCCTTTACGAGTTTCTCGACCTCCTCCCGGATATGCTCCGGGCTGCGGCTGTGCTCCCGTCCCCTGGTGTAGGGCACGATGCAGTATGTACAGAAGTTATTGCAGCCGTACATGATATTCACCAGCGCCTTGCACTGGTACATCCGCCGGGATGGCAGTTCCCCGTCGTCAGTCCTGCCGTCCTCCAGGATCTCGATCTGCTTGGTCTTCTCCTGGATCACATGTTCCAGGAGCTCCGGGAAATGTGAGATATTATGAGTGCCGAATATCACGTCCACCCAGGGATACTTCGTCTTGATCGTGTCGATGATGTGCTGCTGCTGCATCATGCATCCGCAGACGCAGACCGTAAAGTCCGGCTCCGCCATCTTCCGCCGCTTGAGCTGCCCCAGGGTTCCGAAGAACCGCTTGTCTGCATTTTCCCTGACACTGCAGGTATTGATAATGGCAACCTTCGCCTGACGCCGCTCGCTGACCTGCCGGTAGCCCCTCTCCAGGAGCATCCCCGCCATGATCTCCGAGTCATGCTCATTCATCTGGCAGCCAAATGTCGTGATATGAAATGTTTTCTCCATTGCTTATAACTTCATCTCATTTTTCTTGTCGCGGGTCATGAGCATTTCTACCGCTTCTCTCGCGTCGATCTTCTCATTGACGCAGTCGTATATACTCTCCGTAATGGGCATCTCCACGCCGACGCGCTGAGCAAGCTGATATGCCGCCTGTGTCGTATAGATCCCTTCTACGACCATGCCGATCTTCTTCACAGCCGCGCTGGGCTTTTCGCCCTCGCCGATGAGTATGCCGCACCGGCGGTTGCGGGAATGCATGCTGGTGCATGTTACGATCAGGTCGCCTACGCCCGTCAGGCCGGCGAATGATTCTTCCTTTGCGCCCAGTTTTACGCCGAGGCGTTTCATTTCCGTAATGCCTCTGGTCATCAGCGCAGCCTTGGCATTGTCTCCGAAGCCGATCCCGTCGGATATGCCGGCGCCCAGGGCGATGATATTCTTCAGGGATCCGCCCAGCTCCACGCCGCACACATCGGGATTGGTGTAAATGCGGAAACGGTTCGTCATAAACTCATCCTGGATGTATTCCGCCAGCTCCATGTCCCTGGATGCGACGGCAACGGTAGTGGGCAGGAACCGTCCTACTTCTTCCGCGTGGGACGGACCGGAAAGGGTCACATATTTCAGATCCGGCTTCAGCGTGTAGGCGATCTCCGACATGCGCATCAGCGTGCCCTGTTCGATTCCCTTAGCCACGTTGACTGCTACCATATTGTCTTCCAGATAGGGGATCGCATGCTCCAGGGCGCTGCGGAAATGCTGGGCAGGTGCGGAGAACAGCACGATATCCGCTCCCTCCAGTGCTTCACCCGTTTCGTCCACCACTTCCATGTTGTCGTTAAAAGGAATACCCGGAAGGTACTTCGCATTCTCTCTTTTTTCTTTCATTTCTGCCACGTGGGCTGTATCCACATCGCAGATCCTTACCTTATGCCCCTTATTGCTGAGGGTAAGCGCCAGAGCAGTCCCCCAGCTTCCGGCTCCTATAACTCCGATATTTTTCATATAGTATTCCGCCTTTCTTATTAACTACAGAATCTTCTTCAGCGCTTTTTGAACCAGCTTGCGGTGATCGGCTTTTCTTCTCCATGGATGAGCCTCATCAGGTTGGACCAGTGTTTAAAGAATACGATCAGAGCCATGATGATGGAAAGATAGAAGAAATCCGGCTCCATCCAATACACAAGCAGCGGGAAAACCACCGCAATGGCGATGGAACCCGGCGAAACTCTTCTTGTAAGCACAACCACGACGGCCACGACGCCGAAGGCCGCCAGGGCCAGTTTCCAGTTCATGGCAAGAAGAACGCCAAATGCCACAGCCACGCCTTTGCCCCCTTTAAATTTAAGGAATACCGGGAACACATGACCCAGGAATGCCGCCAGCGCGCAGTACATGACAGCCGCGGGACAGATCCAGCGGGCCAGCATCACGGCAAGGACGCCTTTGCCGATGTCCACGACGAGGGTGATCAGCGCCGCGTGCACCCCCAGCACCCTGAGGGTATTGGTCGTCCCCGCATTGCCGCTGCCTTCGTGTTTGATATCCATCCCTCTCCTTTTGGCAAGGATCGTTGAGGGCGATATATTTCCAAGTATGTAAGCGATGACGATCACCGCGATAAATTCAGCGCTTATCATCGTTACTGGTCCTTCTCTCTCTTTTCTCTGAATACAAACTTTATGGACGTGCCTTCAAAGCCGAATGTGTCCCGAATGCGGTTCTCCAGATAGCGTGCATAGGAGAAGTGCATGAGCTCGCGGGAGTTGATCTGGAATGAGAACAGGGGCGGCTTGACGCTCACCTGAGTCACATAATAGATCTTCAGCCGCTTGCCCTTGTCCGAAGGCGGCTGTTTCATCATGACGGAATCGATGATCAGGCTGTTCAGCATGCCCGTAGGCACTCTCGTCGCCCGGATCTCCGCCACCTTTGCAGCTGTTTCCATGACCTGGTCCAGCCGGATCCTGTCCTTCACGGATATGAAGAGAACCGGCGCGTAGGAAGCATAGCTGAGCTCCGTCAGGATCTTTTTCTTATAATCCCGCATGGTGTTCGTCGACTTCTCGATCAGATCCCATTTATTTACGATGACGACGATGCCCTTGCCCGCCTCGTGGGCAATGCCGCAGATCTTCTTGTCCTGTTCTGTGATGCCCTCTGCCGCGTCGATCAGCAGCAGGCACACATCGGACCGCTCTATGGCTGCGACCGCCCGGACAACGCTGTATTTCTCGATATTCTCATTGACCTTGCTCTTACGGCGTATGCCGGCAGTGTCGATGAGCACATAATCGTTCCCTTTCCACGTAAAAGGCGTGTCGATGGAGTCCCGGGTCGTTCCTGCGATATCAGATACGATGACCCTGTTCTCATTGATCAAAGCATTGATCAGCGAGGATTTTCCCACGTTGGGCTTGCCGATCACCGCCAGGCGGATCCGCTCGTCCTCCTCTTCCAGTTTTTCTTCAGGAAAACTCTGGACGATCTCGTCCAGCACATCGCCGAAGTTCAGCTTATTCGCTGAGGAAATGGGAATCGGTTCGCCGATCCCCAGTGTGTAAAAGTCATAAAGGGTATCCGGCGGTTTCCGGGGATTATCGACTTTGTTCACGAGAAGAATCACTTTCTTCCCTGTGCGCCGCAGCATGGACGCCACCTCTTCGTCCGCAGAGGTCAGGCCTTCTCTGCCGTCCACCATGAACAGGATGACATCCGCCATGTCCATGGCAATCTGGGCCTGCTCTCTCATCTGGGACAGGATGACGTCCTTGCTTGCCGGCTCTATGCCGCCGGTGTCTATCATACCGAAGGCAATGCCGTTCCATTCCGCCTCTGCATAGATCCGGTCTCTCGTAACGCCGGGCGTATCCTCTACGATGGATACCCGCCGGCCTATGATGCTGTTAAAAAATGTAGATTTTCCTACATTTGGCCGTCCTACGACAGCCACGATCGGTTTACTCATTGAAAATTCCTCCGGCAAATTCCTCTGGGTCGAATGCTTCCAGGTCTTCTACACCCTCACCGGTCCCGATAAACTTGATGGGAAGATCAAATTCGTCGGCTACGGTGATGGCAATGCCGCCCTTCGCCGTGCCGTCCAGCTTGGTGATTACCACGCCGGTCAGCGCCGCCGCCTCATTGAACTCCTTCGCCTGGGAAACGGCGTTCTTTCCGTTCGTCGCGTCCAGCACGAGAAGAGTCTCCCGTTCCGCTTCCGGATATTCTCTGTCGATCACCCGGTTCATCTTGGCCAGCTCGTCCATGAGGTTTTTCTTATTCTGAAGGCGTCCTGCCGTATCGCAGATCAGCACGTCCGTTCCCTTGGCCTTGGCTGACTGTACCGCGTCAAAGAGAACCGCGCTGGGATCCGCTCCCTCCTGGTGTCTTACCGTTCTTACGCCAATCCGGTCTCCCCAGATCTGAAGCTGCTCTGCTGCCGCAGCCCGGAATGTGTCCGCCGCGGCAAACTCTACGGTCTGCCCTTCCTGTTTCAGACGGTTTCCCAGCTTGGCAATGGTCGTTGTCTTGCCGCCCCCGTTGATGCCGATCATCAGTATGACCAGGGGACGTTTGTCTGTCAGGAGGTTCCGCTCGCCTTTATCCGTCAGTCCGGCAATGATCTTAACGAGGGCCTGTTTCATCACATCCGGATCCTCTATGCGTTCTGATTTGATGGTCTCCCGCAGGTTATCCATGATCTTCATGGTCGTATCCATGCCGATGTCTGACGTGATCAGCACCTCCTCAATATCATCCATGGTCTCTTCGTCGATCTTAGGGCGCATGAATATTACATCATTCAGGCGCTCGGAAAGCCGTCCGAAGAACCCCTTTTTCTTCGTTGTAAGTCCCATATCTGTGTACTCCTCTGATATCAGTCTGTATAATCGTCCGGATCATAATCCCCGATCCGCAGGCTCAGGACCTTGGAGACCCCGTGCTCCGGCATGGTGATGCCGTAAAGGACGTCCGCATGCTCCATCGTCGCCTTCTGGTGGGTGATGAGGGCGAACTGTGTTTCGCCGAAGTTCCTGAGATAGTCAGAAAACCGGTCGATATTGTCATCATCCAGCGCTGCCTCCACCTCATCGAGGATGCAGAATGGCGTAGGCCTGGTCTTCAGCACGGCGAACATCAGCGCGATGGCTGTCATGGTCTTCTCCCCGCCGGACATGAGATTGATATTCTGCAGCCGCTTTCCCGGCGGCTGGGCGACGATCTCTATGCCCGATTCCAGCGGATCCGTCTCGTCTTCCAGGCGGAGCTCCGCATGGCCGCCCCCGAAGAGTTCGCTGAACACTTTTTCAAAATTATATTCTACCTGATTGAAGCTCTCTTTAAATGTCCGGGTGATCGTCCCGTCCAGCTGGTCTATGATCGTAACGAGTTCGTCCACTGCCTTGACCACATCCTGCCGCTGCTCTGTCAGGAACTGATAGCGTTTGTTCACCTGCTCGTATTCTTCTATGGCGCCTACATTGACGTCGCCCAGTTCCCGCAGTTCTTTACGGATCCTGCGGCTTTCGCTGACGCCGGAGGACATGGCGAAATGATCCTCCTTGTAATCCATGGCCTGGGCATAGGATACCTCAAACTCATCCCAGAGTTTGTCCTTCAGATTATCCATCTGGGTCTCGTTCTTCGCTGACTTGATCTCCAGCTGGTATTTCTGGTCCCGGCTCTGGCGGATCTCCCGCTCGTTTTTCTCCTGCTCCTCAGAAAGAGCTTTCAGCCTTGCGGCAATATCCGTCTTTTCCCGGCTAGTCTCCTCCGCCTGTTCATCCAGGGATTTCCGATCCTGTTCCAGTTCCTGGATCTCATAGAGACTGCTGCTGCCGCCATTTTCCATATGGCTTTTTTCCCTGCGGATCTCTCTGAGATGATCCTCGTGTTCCCGGTTCTGTTTCCGCTGATCCTTCAGTTCCTCTTCCACACGGGTGATCAGCGTTTCCGCCGCGGATACCCTGCCGGACCACTGTCCTGCCGCGAGGCGGGCTTCGGTCACCTCCGCCTGGGCCTGTTCTATATTGCTCCGCCGTTCCTCGTAATCGGCGGTGATCTCTTCCACTTCTCTGCTGATACGCTCGATCTCAGCCTCTGCAGACTTGCTCTCATCAAGCATGCGTTCGATCATGCCGTCTGCTTCATCCAGCTCCCGTTCTATGGTCTCGTTCTCCAGCTGATTCTTGTTCAGCTTACGGTCACTCTCTTCCAGAGAATGATTCAGCGCAGAGATTTTCTCCTTCAGCGCCGCCATGGACAAAGCATTCTCACTGCCGTCGTCAGCAGTAGCCTGCAGCGCCTGATCCAGCTGACGTATGGACGCCTCGCAGACGCCCTGCTCCTTCTCTAACGACGAAAGCTGATTCTGCAGCTGCTCCGTCTCGTGCTTCAGCTTGGCGATCTCATTCTTCCGTTCCAGAAGGTTGGCTGACTGGTTCCGGTACCTTCCGCCTGTGATCGCGCCTCCGGCATTGATGATCTCGCCGTCCAGAGTCACAAAGCGCAGTCCCCTGCCTCCGGCCTTCGACAGCCGGATCGCCGTGTTCAGCTCATCGACGCACAGGACCCTTCCAAGGAGATATTCGAAGATCCTCCGGTACCTGTGGTCATAGTCGATAATATCGCAGAGAACGCCCAGATATCCGGGATCCTCCAGTATTGCGGACGGCGGATCCGCCTTATTGCCCCGGACAGAACTTACCGGCAGAAATGTCAGACGGCCGGACTTATTGATCTTCAGGGCGGTGATCGCCCGGCGGGCGCTCTGCTCATCCGCGCAGATGATATTCTGCATCTGGGCGCCCAGAGCCGTTTCCACAGCCGTCTCGTACCCCTGAGGAACGCCCATGGACTCGCCTACAACGCCTTCGATCCCGCTGATCCCGCAGCGCATGATGTATTTTACCGCATAGTTATAGCCGTCGAAATTCTGCTCCATTTCCTCAAATGTCCGGCGTCTCGACTCGTGCCGGCTGATATCTATGCGCAGTTTTTCGATCTCTTTCCGAAGACTGTCTCTCTGGGCGATCCGTTCCCTGTAATGGTATTCTCTCTCCGCGTTTTCTGAATCCAGACGGTCTTTCTGTTCCTTCGCCTGCTTATACTTGCCTTCCGCTCTGCGGAGTTCTTCCGTATCCCTGTGCTGGGCGCGGCGCACGGCGTCGCTTTCCTCTTCTATTTCCTTCCGGCGTTTCTCCAGCGTAGACTTATAATTCTCAATGCTCCGGGCTTCGCTCTTTTTGGAAGCAGACTCACTGTTCAACCGGATGATCTGCTCGTTGCTGTCCTCAATGGTATCGCCGTAACGGTCCGATGACCCCTGAATCTGCCTCAGCTTGTAAAGCTTCTCCTGGAGATCCCGCTGCGCCTCTCTTTCCGAGTTCTGGATCTCATCTCTCTGGTCCTTCAGATTCTCAAGCTCGCCCTGGCCGTCGGAAATTTTCTGATTCAGAGATGCGATCTCCTTCTCCAGCCGCTCCTCTTCCTTCTCGATATTGGCAAGCTTTTCCTCGTTCAGCCTGCTCTGACCCCGGAGCACATTGATCCTCTCTACATTGGAAACGAGCTTCGCGTGAGTGGACTCGGCGATCCGGTCCAGCACCTCGGTGCGCTTATTCAGCTCCAGGACTTCCGTTTCCGATGTCTTCCGGTTGCCCTCCATGAACTTGATCTTCGCGTCAAGGTCTGCGATATCGCCCCGGTATTCATCGCTGTGCCTGCCGCAGGTGTCGATGTTGCGGAGAATAATGTTGATCTCCAGCATCTTATACTGCTCCCGCAGCTCGAGATATCTCCTGGCCTTCTGGCTGTCCTTCTTCAGTCCGTCGATCCGGCCCTCGATCTCACCGACGATATCGTCGATGCGCTCAAGGTTGTTTCTGGTGCCGCCCAGTTTCTTTTCTGCTTCCGCCCGGCGGGTCTTATAGGCGACGACGCCGGCCGCCTCCTCAAATATCTCCCGGCGGCTTTCCGGTTTATTGCTGACGATGTCCTGGATCCGGCCCTGGCCAATAATAGAATAGCCGTCCACGCCGATCCCCGTATCCATGATCAGTTCACGGATATCTTTCAGCCTGCACGGATTGTCATTGATCCGATATTCACTTTCTCCGGAGCGGAACATCCTCCGGGTGATGGCCACTTCCTTGTACTCGATATTCAGACTGCCGTCGGAATTATCGATCACCAGCGTGACCTCTGCCATGCCTCTCGGCCTGCGGTTTTCCGTGCCGTTGAAGATGACCTCTTCCATCTTGCCGCCCCGCAGCGCCCTGGGACTCTGCTCCCCCAGAACCCAGCGGATCGCGTCGCTTATATTGCTCTTGCCGCTTCCATTTGGTCCGACGATGCAGGTGATCCCCTGATGAAATTCTATGACAACCGGCTCCGCAAAGGACTTAAACCCCTGCATTTCCAGTCTCTTAAAATACATTAAATATATCCTCCCGTCAGCGTAAGCCTCGCCGCGTTCTGCTCTGCTTCCTTCTTGCTCTTGCCGCTGCCTCTTCCGCAGACCTGTCCGTTCACCGTCATGTGCATATAAAAAGTCTTATCGTGGTCCGGCCCCTCTTCCCGGTCCAGCACGTACTCTATCACCGGAGAAGAACCGTCCTTCTGGAGGATCTCCTGCACCCGCGTCTTATAGTCTGAGAAAAGCCTGCCTGCCAGGGCGTCCTCGATCACAGGGGTAAATTCTCTTAGAACAAAGACCTCTGCGGCCGTATAACCCCCGTCGAGATAGATCGCCCCGATCACTGCTTCACATGCGTCTGCGATGATCGATTCCCTGTGCCTTCCTCCTGAACGCTCCTCGCCGTGACCGAGGTCAAGATAACTGCCGATATCCAGTCTCTCCGCCACCATGGCAAGAGAACGCTCACAGACCACGAGAGCCCTGGTCTGGGACAGCCTGCCCTCATTCACTTCTTCCATTCTCCGGTAAAGCTCCGCTCCCGTGATCGCGTCGAGATATGCGTCTCCAAGGAATTCCAGCCTCTCGTTGCTTTCCCTGCCGGGCATCTGGTGCTCTACGCAGTAGGAACTGTGGGTCAGCGCCTTCCGCAGCAGCTCTTTATCGTGAAATTCATATTGGATTTTCTTTTCAAATTCACCGTTACGCATCCTGATGCTCCTGCTGCCGTTCTTTCTCTTCCTGTATTGCCCGCTCGATGGTGCCTACTACATCCTGCTCCACATAGGGTATGGACTTGAGGATCGTCTGCTTGACCGCCAGACGGTCGGAAGAACCGTGCATCTTCAGCAGCGGTCTGCGCACGCCGAGGATCGGAGCGCCGCCGTATTCCTTATAATCAAATTCTGTCTTCAGCGTCATGAGCTGATCCTTCAGGAGCAGTGCGCCCATTTTCGCCTTGGTCGTCCCCAGAAAGCGTTTCTTCAGTTCCCGAAGGACCATGAGGCCGATGCCCTCTGTCAGCTTGATAATGGCATTGCCCGTAAACCCGTCTGTGACGATCACATCACAGACTGCGTTCTGCAGTTCCCTGGTCTCAACGTTCCCGATGAAATTCAGGTTGCTTTCTGACAGAAGCTGATAGGCCTCCTTCGTCAGGGGCGTCCCCTTGTGGGATTCCGTACCGAGATTTACAAGGCCTACTGATGGATTGACGCGTCCGAGGACCTTCTCCATATATATGCTGCCCATCAGGCCAAACTCCAGCAGGTTGCCTGGACGGCACTCCGCGTTGGCTCCTGTGTCTGTCAGCAGAGAGGGTTCATTTCCTATCACCGGATAGACCGTGGCAAGTGTAGGCCGTTCTATGCCCTTCACCCTGCCCAGGATCAGCGTGCCCCCTGCAAGCAAAGCGCCTGTACTGCCCGCAGAGATAAAGACGTCGCCTTCTCCGTCCCTCACCATCCGGAGACCCACAGCGATGGTAGAGTCCTTCTTGGTGCGGATCGCCTTTACCGGCGCCTCGTCATTTGTTATCACTTCTTCCGCATTGACGACAGAAATCTGCGATCCCCTGTATCCTCTGCTGCGAAGCTCATGTTCCAGCATATCCTGCGGTCCGGTGATCACGATCTCTTCTGCGATCTCCTTCGCCGCGTCTATGGCTCCGTCTACGACTGCTTCCGGCGCATTGTCTCCGCCCATTCCATCCAGTATGATTTTCATAAATCTACCCCTATTGAGAACGGTGCGCGCTGACTTAGCGCGCACCTTGATCATTCTGTTATTTCTGTTTCTGTGCTGCGGGCGCAGCTGGAAACATTATTTTTCTTCCTTTGCTTCTGCTTCCTTCTCAGCCTTGAGTTCCTTGATCACGCCGTCGATCCTGCGGGCAACCTGGCGGAAATCGTCTTCCTTATAGCCTCTGGTCGTCATCGGCGCTGTACCGATGCGGACGCCGCTTGTCTGCATGGGTGAACGCTGATCTCCCGGAACTGCGTTCTTATTCAGCGTGATGCCTACAGCATCGCATCTCTCCTGCAGGTCTCTTCCGCTGAAGGGGAATTCCTTCAGATCCAGCAGGAATACGTGGTTGTCTGTGCCGCCTGTCACAATGTGATATCCCATCTTCAGGAACTCATCGCAGAGGGCCTTGCAGTTCAGGACTACCTGATGCGCATATTCCTTGAATTCCGGCTTAAGAGCCTCTTCTGCAGCGATTGCCTTAGCAGCGATGATGTGCTCCAGCGGACCGCCCTGAGCGTAGGGGAATACAGCGCTGTCGACCTTCTTGGCCAGCTCCGGCTTGGCGAAGATCAGTCCGCCTCTCGGTCCTCTCAGTGTCTTGTGAGTCGTCGTTGTGATAATATCCGCATATCCGAAGGGAGATGGATGCTCGCCTGCAGCAACGAGGCCCGCGATATGAGCCATGTCTACCATGAAGTAAGCGCCGACTTCCTGAGCGATCTCAGCGAACGCCTTGAAGTCGATGATGCGGGAATAAGCGCTGGCTCCGGTCAGGATCACCTTAGGCTGAAGCTCGTGGGCCTTCTTCCTTACATCCTCCATATCGATGAATCCCTTCTCATCAACATCATAGAAGTGGATGTCATATAATTTTCCGCTGAAGTTTACTGCGGAACCGTGTGTCAGGTGGCCGCCGTTGTCCAGGCTGAGGGAAAGGACAACATCCCCGGGATCGCAGATTGCCTTATAAGCCGCGAAGTTCGCCTGGGATCCGCTGTGGGGCTGTACGTTGACGTGATAATCTGTATGGAATACCTCTCTCCACTTGTCGCAGCAGTACTCCTCGATCTGGTCGATAAACTGAGTTCCTCCGTAATATCTGCCCTTGTTTCCGGAATGTCTCTCCATGGGCTTTCCGGGATATCCTTCTGCGTATTTCCAGCAGAGGCAGCTTCCGTTGGCCGCCAGGACTGCCTCAGAGCAGTAGTTCTCAGAAGCGATCAATTCTACATTGTTCTTCTGTCTGTTGTACTCTTTCTCAATCAGTCCGCCGACGACCGGAGAGGTCTTCTTGATAAACTCAATGTTATCAACATTGTACGTACTGTTATCATTTCCATTTCTGTCAAACATTATCTACTCCTTATTACTATTACCTATAACTTGATTGATTGACTGGATTTTCATCCCCGGTTTAACATTAAAATTATACCAAAGGAACGCTCCGGTTACAAGGATTATTGCTGATTTCGCGTCAGCGCCGGCGTCCTAGAGATTTTCCTTCGCGAAATATTTCAGCCGATTCAGGTAGCGGTTGGAAACGGCTATGACGACGAATCCAAGTCCGATGGCAAGGGAGATGAGCAGCGCCGCAACGCCGTTGCTGTACGCCAGGTGGTAGTCCTCGTTTACAAGGCCGAACATCATATAATAAAGATTCCGTCCCGGGATCAGAGGGACCGCGGCTGCCGTGAGGAAAATGGTAGCCGGGGCTTTGTTCACCCTTGCCATGACCTCCGCGTAGACCGCGACGAAAAGAGAAGCGATGAGATTCCCCCAGAAATAAGAATCCACCAGGGGATATACCACAAGATAGATCATCCATGTAAGCATGCCCCCGATTCCGGCGTAGGTGATCTGCTTTCCCCGTATCTTCAGTATGATAGCAAAGCCGATGGATCCGAAGAACGCGGCAATCACCTGTATTACGTTATACCAAGTCATAGCACACCTCTCAGAAGAATAATCGCCAGGGCGAATCCGGATGCTATGGCTGCCGCAACGATCAGCGCGTTGAAGAGGCGCAGGAGTCCGGAAGCCGTATCGCCGAACAGCATGTCTCTTATAGCGTTTGTCATGGCAATCCCCGGTATGAGAAGCATGATGCCGCCCATCATGATCACACCAGGATCCTGTCCGATGCCAATGTGGACCAGCAGCAGAGCGAGAACGCCGCCGATGAAGGACGCCTCAAAATTCCTGACGATGGTATTGTGCTCTCTTGTCTGGATAAAGCGCAGAAAAAGCCAGAGCACCACACCCATAACGGCGGATGCCGCCCCGTCCAGAGGAGAACCGCCGAAAAACACAGTAAATCCCGCGGAGGCGCACACGTCGCCCAGCACAGAGACCATCCGGCTCTGGGGCCTGCGGGCCATGACGTTTACCAGGCGTCTTTTCATTTCCGGCACATCCGGCCGATTGGCACAGATATACCTGGACAGGTCATTCAGATAATCCAGCCGGTCGAAGTTGACGTCATCCCGCGCAATACAGCGTATATGAGTCAGGATCCTGCCCTCCGGCGTCTGGACCGTTGCCTGCAGATTGGAAACGATAATAAATACGTTGATCCGCGTAAAGTGATAGGCTTCGCACATGCGCGTTATGCTGTCCGTCACCCGCCAGATCTCTGCTCCCGCCACGACCATTTCTTCGCCAATGTCGAGAAACGTCTGCAGCAGAAGATCGTCAGGATCTGACTCACTGTTTTCCGGTATCTCACCCAGCATAAGAATATCCGGGCTGATATTCTGTTTATTCTCTGTCATCTGCCTCAGGCAATCTCCTTCTTCATGATTTCCGGATGGCCGGACTCGTCGTCCCTCTGTTCCGCTGCATACTCTGACAAGCAGGACGCTTCGGTCTCCTCCGCATCTGCAGGCCGAAAACCGCATGCCAGGAAAAAGCCAGGGGACGGCGCCGCAAGCCAGAGCTGCTTCCCGCCCCTGTCCTTTGCGGCGGAAACCAGCTTATTCAGCAGGATCTTTCCCACGCCGCCTTTCCTCATGGAAGGATCGACGGCTATGGCGTCAACGTAAAATTGACCTTCTCTCTGTGCGAGACTGGCTGCGGCGATCATTGCGTCACCCTTCGTAATTTTATAACTGCGAACAATATTTGTTTTCTTTTCTTCAGCGTCTGCGAGCTTCAGCCCGTTCCGCGTAAAAAAATCAGTCAGTTCTCTATATTCTTCTTCTTTCACCGGACTCATGACAAGACGCGTTTTATACTTACAGGGCATTTATTATATCCTTCCTGATCGATCCGATCAAATACAGAGACCCCGCAAACAGGATCAGGTCATAATCATTTCTCTGTTCCAGCGCGCACCGAACTGCTTCCTTCGGGTCAGCGCATACATGGCATTCTCCGCCCTCCGCCGCAATGCGTTCCGCCAGTTCCCCGGCAGGCATCCGTCTTGGATTGGGCGGCTCCGCAGCGATGAACTGATCCGTAATGCCACGGAAATTGACGAGGACGTCTTCCACGTCCTTATCCGCCAGAATGCCGCACACCATAAGGATCTTTCCGTCTGCGAAATACTTCTGGACTGTTTCCCTAAGCCGCAGGCTGGCGTCCGGGTTATGAGCTCCGTCTATAATAACAAAGGGATCTCTGCCCAGGATCTCAAACCGGCCGATCTGCTTCGCCCGGCGCAGGCCGTCCTTAATATCGCGATTCTCCAGCTCCAGTTTGCCCTGCTGGACCAGCAGTGTAATGACAAACAGCGCCTCCGCGGCATTGCTGACCTGATGGCGTCCCAGCATGGAAATTTCCATGCTCCGGTACAGATGATCCAGGATCTCCACATTAAATGTGACTGCCTCCAGCGTTTCCCTCGTGATCTTCACGGGCACCCGGGCAGCGTCAAAAAGAGGCGCGTCCATATCGTGGGCCTTCTTCCGGAAGACCGCCCGCGCATCGTCATTATCTGTATTGATGACCACCGGACAGCCCTTCTTGATGATGCCTGCCTTCTCCGCGGCGATCTCCGGGATGGTCGTCCCCAGCCGGTCCGTATGATCCAGAGAGATCGAGGCGATAACAGAGCAGAGCGGGGCTTTGATAATGTTGGTAGAATCTCCCCGGCCTCCAAGCCCCACTTCCAGCACCACAAAGTCGCATCCCTTCTGCGCGAAGTATACGAAGGCAATGGCTGTGATGATCTCAAATTCCGTAGGCGTCTCCAGCCCTTCCGCTTCCATCTCGTCTGCTTTGGCTATGACCTGATCCGTCACAGCCTCCAGATCATCATCGCTGATATATTCCCCGTCCAGTTCGATCCTCTCGTTGAATACCTCCAGATAGGGCGAGGTGAACAGGCCGACGTGATAGCCGCCGGCCCGCAGCATCTCATAGATATACTTGCAGACAGAGCCCTTTCCGTTCGTTCCCGCCACATGGATATACTCCAGGTCATCCTGAGGATTCCCCAGCTTCTCCATCAGCGTTTCCATCCGTTCCAGTCCAAGATGCCCGAACCGCCCGTAACGGTGGATCCTCTCTTCTGCGTTCATTATTTATTCACCTTTTTCAGAACAACGTCCAGCTGGTCGATAACCTTGTCCAGCATCTCCTGATACTGAGCCTGCTTGTCTCTCTCCGCCTGTACGACCTTCTCGGGAGCCTTGGAAACAAAGCCCTGGTTGGACAGTTTCTTCTCCACTCTCTGTACTTCTCCGGTCAGGCGGTCTCTCTCTTTCTGCAGTCTCGCCAGCTCCGCCTCGTAGTCTACGAGCTCATCCAGCGGGATGAAGATCTGGGCGCCCGTAATGACAGCGGACATGGTGTCTGCCGGCGCCTCGGAGGGATCGCCGATGAACGCGACGTCGGTGATATTTGCCAGATCCTGGATGTATCTTACACCGCTGCGCAGTCTGCCCAGCGTATCGCCCTCAGCGAATATAACGGCGCTGAGTTTGCGGGAGGGCGCCGCTTCTGCCTCTGCCCGGATATTACGGATAGCAGAAACCGCTTCCATAGCGGATGCCAGCGTATGCTCCTCCTCTGTGAAGCAGCGGCTCTCGTCGTATACCGGCCAGTGGGCGGTAATGAGGTACCCTGTGGGATTATCCTTCTTTTCCTCATCGGAATGAGGCAGGTAGCTCCAGATCTCTTCTGTGATGAAGGGCATGAAGGGATGGAGCAGCTCCAGCATGTTCTTCAGCGCAAGGACAAGGACGAATCTCGCCACCTTCTTATCCTCTTCATCATCGCCCCACAGGCGTTTCTTGACGATCTCGATATACCAGTCGCAGTACTCGTTCCAGATCAGGTCGTACACTCTCTGGCCTGCCAGGGACAGTTCAAACTTCTCCATGGCGTCTGTCACATAGCGCACCGCCTCGTTCACCCGGCTGATCATCCACTTATCCTCGTCCTTCAGAGCGATATTGGAGAAATCCAGCGTGTTGTCGCAGGCGCATCCGCAGCAGTCGCTGCAGCACTTCGCCATGGGCAGGAAATTACCCTCGTCATCCTTCAGGTTCATGATAACGAACCGGGACGCGTTCCACAGCTTGTTGGCGAAATTCCTGGCAGAGAGGATCTTCTCATCCTGGTAGCGCATGTCATTGCCCGGTGTGATGCCCGTAGCGAGCATGAACCGCAGCGCGTCTGCTCCATATTTATCGATTTCCTGCAGCGGGTCGATGCCGTTGCCGAGAGATTTGCTCATCTTGCGTCCCTGAGCGTCCCGGACCAGTCCGTGTACATAGACGTACTCAAAGGGCGGCTCGCCCATAGCCTCGCAGCCGGAAAATACCATGCGGACGATCCAGAAGAATATGATGTCATATCCCGTAACCAGTACATTGGTTGGATAGAAATAATCCAGATCCTCTGTCTTATCCGGCCATCCCAGTGTAGAGAAAGGCCACAGCGCGGAGGAGAACCAGGTATCCAGTACATCCTCATCCTGCTTCAGGTGATGGCCGCCGCACTTGGGGCATACCGTGGGATCCTCCTGCTCTACGATGATCTCGCCGCAGTCCTGGCAGTACCAGGCCGGGATCCGGTGACCCCACCACAGCTGACGGGAAATGCACCAGTCATGAATGTCATAGAGCCAGCGCAGGTATGTCTTAGTGAAACGTTCCGGCACATGCTTCAGCTTGCCGGATTCTGCCGCCTCGATGGCCGGCTTGGCCAGCTCCTCCATCTTGACGAACCACTGGTCGGACAGCATGGGCTCGATAACCGTATGGCAGCGGTAGCACTCCCCTACGGGGATCACCATATTCTCTGTCTTAACAAGATATCCGGCATTCTCCAGATCCTTGACCCACTGCTTCCGGCACTCGTAACGGTCCATGCCCTCGTATTTACCGGCATAGGCGTTCATGGTGGCATCCTCATTGATGCAGCTCATGACCTCCAGGTCATGTCTCTGTCCTACCGCGAAGTCGTTGGGGTCGTGGGCCGGCGTGATCTTAACGGCGCCGGTTCCCTTCTCCGGATCCGGATAGGGGTCAGCGATGATGGGGATCTCCCTGCCAACCAGAGGCAGGATGACCTTCTGCCCTACCATATCCTTATACCGCTCATCCTCCGGGCTGACAGCGATGGCTACATCGCCGAACATGGTCTCCGGACGGGATGTGGCGACGACGATGTCCTTTCCGCCCTCCTCTGCCGCAGGATAACGGAAATACCAGTACAGTCCGTTCTTATCCTCGTGCTCTACCTCAGCGTCAGACAGGGATGTTCCGCAGCTGGGGCACCAGTTGATCAGCCGGTTGCCTCTGTAGATCAGGCCCTTCTTATACAGTTTGACGAAGAATGTCCGTACCGCCCGGCTGCATCCCTCATCCAGCGTGAACCGCTCGCGGCTCCAGTCGCAGGAATCGCCCAGCTTGCGGCACTGGCGGGTGATCCTTCCGCCGTATTCCTTCTTCCAGTCCCATGCTCTCTTCAGGAACTCTTCCCGGCCCAGATCCTCTTTCTCCAGTCCTTCTTCCTCGCGGATCTTATTCACTACCTTGACCTCTGTAGCGATGCTGGCGTGATCCGATCCGGGCAGCCACAGGGCGGAATATCCCTGCATCCGGCGCCAGCGGATCAGCACATCCTGGAGCGTCTGGTCCAGGGCGTGTCCCATGTGGAGCTGTCCCGTAATATTCGGAGGCGGCATGACGATGGTAAAGGGTTTTCTGTCTCTGTCCACCTCCGCGCGGAAGGAGCCGTTCTCCTCCCACATCTGATATATCCGATCCTCAAATTCCTTAGGATCATAAGTCTTG
The DNA here is from genome assembly GCA_900315125.1 of uncultured Eubacteriales bacterium. Classification (GTDB taxonomy): domain Bacteria; phylum Bacillota; class Clostridia; order Peptostreptococcales; family Anaerovoracaceae; genus Aminicella. The sequence continues at coordinate 31,305 of OMXT01000040.1, read as the reverse complement.
GCTAAATTCTTCTCCATAGATATTTCAGTTCCTTTCTGTTAAAGCATACATATATCGATTATAATACAAAACCCGGGCAGTGTAAAACCCGGGGGACCTTTAAATCATAAAAAAATCTACTGGCAACTGACTCATGAGGTGGGTAGTATCTGTATAATCAATCAAATCAACTGTAGGAGTATCAAAATCCGTAGGGTAACAGTAGACTCATCAGTACAATTACAAGTAGAATTTTATCAATTATTAAGTTGTTTGATATGATTGGAACAGCCCGGCCCGGCATCGAACCGGAGCTATTCCAATGCATAAAGTTTCTGAAGGCTGGCACCTTTCGGTTCCAGTTGTCTTCGAAAAACGGAGAGGGCTCATTCAGCCTGTAACCTGAGATTCCCTTCTTAAGTATCTCTCTTGATTACGTACCTATCATACTGCAATGATTGTACTTTGTCAACAAGAAAAACAACTATTTTTGTTAAATTTAACAAATCGTTTTCAGACTTTTCTCATGTATGCTACACTTCCGCCTATATAGACCTCGTCAATCATGCCCGCGTCCAGTTTCTCCGGATCCGCGTTGAAGATATCCTCTCCCAGGACCACGAAGGACGCGTCATACCCGGACTTCAGCATGCCGAGTCCTTTGAATCCGCAGACCTCTGCTGCTTCCTTCGTATAAAGAATAATTGCCGTTTCCATGTCCAGCTTCTGATCCTGCCCCATGTCCGTTCCGTCATAAGCATACCGGGTGACGGCTGCCTTGAGATTTGGGAATGGATCCGAGGGAACTGCCCAGGATGTCGCCGGTGAATCGGTGGAGAATGCCAGACGGCATCCCTTCTCCCGCATATGGCGGAAGGGATAGGCCTTCTTGAACCGCTCTGCTCCCATATTGTCCAGGTATGTCTCTACCTCACAGAAGCCGAAGATCGGCTGGCTGACGATGGCGATGCCCCGGTCCCTGCATTTGTCCAGGGCGCTTTCCGTCGGCTCCGTGATGTGTTCTATGCGGATATCCGGAACATCCGGATCATCCATCCAGTGAGGTTCCTCCGCGATCCGGTCTGCGATCCGGTCGATGGCCCGGGCGCCCATGGCGTGCACGGAGAGCTGGAGATGATTCGCTTTAACAAAGTCCAGCGCGCTCTGGAAACTCTCGTCGGTATAGATGGGCATACCGTAATCCTCGGATCCCAGGAACGGCTCATAGGACCAGGCCGTCCTGCCCGAGGGAGTACCGTCGCCGATGAGCTTGAGTCCCGCCGCGTGGATCTGCTCCCTGCCGTCGGTGCGTCCGGCAGGAATCGCAAACGCGGGATCGTTCTCATAGAAATCCCACATATAATAGACAGCCACTCTCTGCCGGAAGCCCGCCGCAGCCGCGTCTTTGTACAAAGGATAATTATCCCGCGATGACGTGAGGTTCCCCATATCCCCTACAGCCACTACACCCTGGGATGACAGGAGCTCGCCCAGATCCAGCAGGTTCTGCTTCGCTCCTTCCAGCGTCTCCTCCGGGAGATAGGGCGCGATGAGATACTTGGCATTCTCCTTCAGGATCCCCGTGGGCTCGCCGTTCTCATCCTTCTCCACGACGCCGCCTTCCGGATCCGGCGTATCCCGGGTGATGCCCGCCAGCTTCAGGGCCGCGCTGTTCACGCAGCGGATGTGCTCGTCGCTTCGGATCAGGTAAACGGGAGCATCGGAAGCGCCCGCGTCCAGGTCATAGCGGTTGGGAGCACGGTGCTCCGCCAGTTTCCCCTCGTCATAGCCCCAGCCCATGATCCACTGATCCGGTCCCTGCTGCTCCCGGACCCTGGCGATCTCCGCCGCCAGCTCTTTCAGTGAATTGACTTTCGGCGGAAGGCAGGCGATCTGCTTGCTGAAATCCGCCAGCAGCGTGGGATGCATGTGGGCGTCGACGAATCCCGGTACGACGCATCTGCCTTTTAAGTCGATGATCTCCTCCGCGTCGCATGGCCGCTGGGATTCCTTTCCAATCCAGGCGACTCTCCCGCCTTCCGTGATCATAGACTCCGCATAAAGGTTCTCCCGGTCGGAAGTAAAAATCTTTCCGTTGATATAAGCTGTCCTTTTCATTCTCTTTTCCTCGTTTATCAATATTGCAATAATGAGAGCAAAGCCAAGGCTCTGCTCTCACTTATCATAACATATTCATACTCGCGATAACACGTCGAAACGCGCGATTATCCGATGACTTCTTTCTCATTCACGCCCAGTTTGGCTTCCGCCTCTCTCTTGGCAGCCTTCAGGTCGGAATAATGTTCCTCGACGATCTCATCCCAGAGCTCGCAGTTGGTGAATCCCAGATCCTCTGGAATAAATACCGGATCGATGCCCAGCTTGTTCTTCTGGTACTCGTAATCCTTCAGAAGTTTAACAGATTTAGGCATCATCAGAGCAAGAACCGGCAGGTTCAGCCAGCACATGATTCCGACACCTACGTCTGCGTAGTTCCATGCGGTGGTCATATCCTTCATGGAAGCGAACAGTGACAGTGTGGCAATGATGATAACGCCGATGTAATAAGCATATCTCTTGCCCTTATCATTGATGGATCCCATGATATACTGGATATTCGCATCCGCGTATACCGCGAAGGAAAGCAGTGTGGTAAAGGCGAAGAAGAAGATCGCAATGGTGATAAAGGGTGCGCCGAATCCGGGGATCAGCGTGTTGATCGCAGCCTGTACATATCCGGGACCTGCCTCTACCCCAGGCAGATTCTCAACGATGAAGCTCTGTCCGTCCAGCGCGCTTACATTGTAGCATCCGGTGGAGAGCATCACCAGAGCGGTAGCGGTGCAGACAAGCAGTGTGTCGATATAAACGGAGAAGGACTGAGCCAGTCCCTGCTTGGCCGGGTGAGATACCTCAGCGGTAGCAGCTGCGTGAGCTCCGGAGCCCCAGCCTGCCTCGTTGGAGTAGATACCTCTCTTAACGCCCATCATGACGCACTGGCCGAAGATGCCGCCGAACATTGCTTCCTTATTGAATGCGCAGCGGAAGATCAGCGCGAACATGGGACCGATGTTCTTCGCGTTGGCGATCAGGATGATGATAGCCAGTACGACGTACACGATAGCCATGATCGGAACAACATAGGATGCGAAGGATCCGATTCTCTTCAGTCCGCCCAGGGTTACCAGCAGGAACAGAACGAAGATCACGACGCCAACGACCAGAGGACTGATATTCCAGTTCATTCCCTTGAATGCGGTGGAAATGGCGTTGGCCTGTACTGTCGGTCCGGTAATGGTCATAGCCAGGATGGTGGCGCATGCGAAGACGAACGCAAGCGGTTTGCACTTCAGTCCTTTCTCAATGTAGTAAGCCGGGCCGCCGCGGTATGTGGTCAGCACCTTTCTCTTATATACCTGAGCCAGAGCGGACTCGGAAAACGCGGAACCCGCACTGACCAGCGCGATCATCCACATCCAGAATACTGCGCCCGGGCCGCCGGTTCCGATGGCGCTGGCAACGCCGGCGATGTTGCCGGTTCCCACTCTGCCGCCGAGGGCCATTGCGAATCCCTGGAAGGACGATACGCCGTTCTCACTGGAACCGCCTCTTGCCAGCTGGTGGATCATGTCCTTAACTAAACGGAACTGGGGAAACCTCATGCAGATCGAGAGGAATAATCCCACACCCAGTGCCAGATAAACCAGCGCCGGCGCCCACAAAAACCCGTTAAGGGTACTTGCTAATTGGTCTAACATCTCATTCTCCTTTCAAACAAACAACTCTCAAATGTTACGTATTTCTTAAGGCATTATTAGTATAAACAGGCGCATTCAAAAAAAATCAAAAAAACTCACAGACTTCCGTAAATTTTCGAAATTCTGTGAGTTGAATGCTCAAAATGTATTACTTTCTGCTATTTCAGCGAATTGGCGTACAGCGCAAGACCGTCCATAAACTTAGAAATACTCACCCGTCCGCCGCTGCTTCCGTCCTTTATGCTGTTCATCTCATCCTTAAGAGTCTTAAAATCGAACACATAGCCTGCATATACGCTGTATGCCTCATTGCCATAGTCCTCGATACCGATGACTGCCGCATTCGTCAGGCCTTTCTTGATTGCCCGACGGACCCGCTGTTCTATATTGCGGGGCGTATCCCCCGCTTCTTCTGCGACAGCCTCCAGGACCGCCCGGTCATAATGGCAGTCATTGGACTCCATATACTGGAACAGACTGCGGATGTCGGAAATACCCTTCTCCCCCAGCATGCCCAGCTGGCCGAACAGGGTATCCAGTTCCTTTACATACGACGGGCGTACCCGGCTTTGTTCCTCCTTCGGATCATCATTGAACATCCCCCGGATATTATTCATGATGCTCTTCATTTTCCGCCGCTCGGACACGTTCTCCAGGACCTTCTCCACCTCCACGATATTCAGCGGTTTGCTGATAAAGAACTCCACGCCGGCATTATATGCCTGCTGGATCATATCCTTATCCGTGACCTTGCTCAGCATGACGAAACTGATGGAAGGATCCTTCGCCTTTACCGCCCGTACCAGGGCGATGCCGTCCATGCCCTCCATCAGCAGGTCCGCCATGACGATGTCCGGGCGATCCCCCAGGATCTCGTCCACTGCTGAAGCGGGATCCGTGGAATAGCCGCAGACCGTGCCGATATTCCTCGACCTGATCATGGTCACCAGTGTCTTACACGTTCCAATGTTGTCGTCCACAATATAATACTTCATAAATATCACCTAAGCGGCGTCGCCGGCCGCTATCCTTTCCCTTGGTATCGCAATGCGAAATTCCGTAAACTCTCCGGGCGTGCTCCGGACCGTGATCCTTCCGCCGTAGTCATTTTCCACAAAATCCCGGACCAGAGACAGACCCAGGCCCCGCATGATGTTGCCGGTCTTCTCATCAAACTTGGTGGAATAGCCCTCCAGGAAAATGGTGTCCAGGTCCTCTTCCTCTATGCCCGGTCCGTCATCCCACACAGAGAGATAGACGCTGTCCCGGTCGTCCCAGGTCTCGATGCGGATGTGTCCCCGCCGGTCACCCATGGCTTCCGCAGCGTTTGTCAGCAGGTTGCGGACAATGGACATCATCTTAAACGTCTGCTTTACTTGGTAAGAGGCATTCCTGCTGTAATAGAATGTCAGATCCTGGCCCCGCTCCCGGGCCCGCACCGCCACGTTGGACCGCTCCAGACTGATGATCTCATCCATGGACAGGGTCTGATCATCCATCCGGCCCATAAAGGTCTCCTGGAGCACGCTGAGTACATTCTGATAATCTGCCTTGATCTCATGGGTGTTCTTGGCGATCGCCAGGACGCGCCGCGCCGTTTCCCTGTCCGCCTCACTGCCTGTGCCGGAACCTTCTGCCCTCTGTTCCAGTTCCCGGTAGAGACTGTAAGCCTGCTTCATGACTTCTTCTACTTCCTTCTCATTTTTCTCCATGACCCGCATCTCGCCCTCGATCATGGACGCCTGGAGCAGGAGCCGGTGAAATTCATCCCGGTGTTCCCGCTTGATCATAAAATGAGTATAGGACTCAATGGCCACAACGACCATCATCACAAGCCCGGTCCGGACCGCGGCAATCACCATCAGCGCAGCGATCGTCCCCGGCGTCAGCATCATCTGGTGCCACAGGAACGTCCTGGCTGTCAGCTCGCCGATATTGCCCGATATGTCAGCAATAAAAATCGTATACGGAAAATTCCGCATCGTCTTGGGCTCCTGGTTCACGAAACGATAAAAGAACGTATAAACGATCCCGTAGGTCATGAAAAAGGCCACGTCCGGCAGCGTCAGCTTCAGCGCCATAAACAGGGTGCCCTGAACCGCCAGTACAACCACCCGCATCAGCGGCGCGAATATGGCCGTCATGAACGCGATGTACATGGGCTTCAGGTCCTCATAACAGTAGATAAACACCTCCATGATCAGCACCGACAGAGCCACGATGAACCCGTTGCTCAGGAACTGGAAATGAATCTGGGAGCCCAGGGCTACACACAGAGAGACGATAATCGTTTTCTTCAGTTTGCTCCTGTCCATTTTCCTCTCCTTTATAACAAAGCCCTGACCGGCCCTTCTCTCAATATATTGCCTTTGTTTACTTATCCTCGACGCTGAAATGGAAGATGTCCGGCCGGGAATAATGACCGCAGGCGTCGAACTCCATGCGGCTCGCCGCCGCGTCCTGCATGTTCAGCTCCCCGTACAAGATCCCTTCCTTATTCCATACCGGCTTGACCACGTAATGTCCGTAGGGGTCGATGATGCAGCTGCCGCCCCGGCAGACGATGCCGTTTAAGTCCCTGACCTCATCCTGGGCCAGCAGATCCTTGGGATAGCTCCGCCGGTGGAAGATCAGGTCGCTGTTCAGGACGAAGCACTTCCCTTCTATGGCGATATGACGGATCGTGGACTGCCACTCGATATTGTCATTGGTATTCGGCGCGATATAGATGGTCACGCCCTTCTCGTAGAGGGCCACCCGTGCAAGGGGCATGTAGCTCTCCCAGCAGATCAGGCTGCCCATGGGACCCCAGGGCGTGTCCACAACGGGGAAATAGCCCCGGTCCGCGTCGCCCCAAACCATGCGCTCTGCCCCCGTGGGCTTGATCTTGCGATGCACCGAGAGAAGATCCCCTTCCGGTCCGAATATGAGGTTCGTGTTGTACAGGGTGCCGGACACCGCGTCCCGTTCGGAAACGCCAATGCTCACATAGGCATGGGCTTCCTTCGCTGCCTCGCCGATGGCCTCCGTCTCCGGTCCGGGCACGACGACAGAGGAATCGTAATAACGCTTCCAGTCCACCCTTCCGTCCTCATCCCGGCTGCCTACCCGGAACCCGAAGGTCAGTCCGTAGGGGTACCCCGGTATAGCCATCTCCGGGAATACGATCAGGTCCACGTTCATCCTGGCTGCCCATTCTATATATCCGAGCACTTTCTCCAGAGACTCGGCTTTGTTAAAAAGCACCGGCTCCAGCTGAGCGAGAGCCACGCTGCATGTATCTTTCAGATCCTTCATTATCATATACCTCCGTCAGTTTTCTTCCGATTATTAAATTATAACATGGATTCGGCACGTTGGACAGGGGCAGAGCCATTGTAATGCCGCACACCAAAAAAGGCCGCCCCGTTATTGGTGTGCGGGACAGCCCTCCAAAATTATCAGTATTTACAGGATCAGTCTTCCATCATTACAGCGCCCTTGCAGGACGGCCCTACCATCTTGCTGTAGCGATAGAGCCAGCCGTGTTTGACCTTGGGCTCATGGGGAACCTGCTTCGCCCTGCGGGCAGCGAACTCCTCGTCGGTTACCCGGGCGTTCAGCTTGCCTGCCGGGATGTCGATATCGATGATATCCCCTTCCTCGATCAGGCCGATGTTGCCGCCGCTGGCTGCTTCCGGGCAGACGTGTCCGATGGACGCGCCCCGGCTTGCGCCGCTGAACCGTCCGTCTGTGATCAGGGCAACAGTCTTATCCAGCTGCATGCCTGCCAGCGCGCTGGTGGGATTCAGCATCTCCCGCATGCCCGGACCGCCCTTAGGTCCTTCGTAACGGATGACCACCACGTCGCCGGGAACGATCTTTCCGTCGTAGATGTCGGCAATCGCCTCTTCCTCTGAGTCATAGACCCGTGCCGGGCCGCTGTGGACCAGCATCTCCGGCGCAACGGCACTGCGCTTGACCACGCTGCCGTCCTGGGCGATGTTGCCCCAGAGGATCATCAGACCGCCGGTCTCCATATAAGGATTGTCGATGGGCCGGATGGCGTCAGTCTTGATATGGGCGTCCTTGATGTTCTCCCCTACTGTATGGCCGTTGGCTGTGATCAGGGATGTATCGATCAGTCCCTTCTTGTTCAGCTCCGCCAGCACTGCCTGTACGCCGCCGGCGTTGTTCAGATCGTGCATATGGGTGGGGCCTGCGGGCGCCAGGTGGCACAGGTTCGGCGTCTTGGCGCTGATCTCGTTGAAGATCTCCATGTTCAGGTCCACGCCGGCTTCATTGGCGATGGCCAGCAGGTGAAGCACCGTATTGGAGGAGCAGCCGAGAGCCATGTCGCATGCCAGCGCGTTGCGGATGGATTTCTCATTGACGATCTGGCGAGCCGTGATGTTCTTCTCCACCAGGTTCATGATCGCCATGCCCGCGTGCTTCGCCAGCATCAGGCGTCCGCTGTGGACCGCCGGGATGGTCCCGTTGCCGGGCAGCGCCAGTCCGATCGCCTCACAAAGGCAGTTCATGCTGTTTGCCGTATACATGCCGCTGCAGGATCCGCAGCCCGGGCATACGTTCTGCTCATACTCCAGAAGACCTGCGTCATCTATGATGTTTGCCTTTCTGGCTCCAACTGCCTCGAACATCTTGGACAGGGATGTTTCTACACCGTTGACCAGACCGCTCATCATCGGTCCGCCGGAGCAGACCACTGCGGGGATATCCAGACGCAGAGCGCCCATGACCATGCCCGGTACGATCTTATCACAGTTGGGGACCAGCACCAGTCCGTCGAACTGATGAGCTTCCGCCATGGTCTCCACGCTGTCCGCGATCAACTCCCTGCTGGGCAGAGAGTACTTCATCCCAACGTGGCCCATGGCGATGCCGTCGCAGACGCCGATGGAAGGAACCATGATGGGTGTTCCGCCTGCCATGCGAACGCCGGCCTTGACCGCTTCCGTGATCTTATCCAGGTTCATGTGTCCCGGGACAATGTCGCTGTGAGCGGATACGACGCCGATCAAAGGCCTCTCCAGTTCTTCCTCCGTATATCCCATGGCATAAAACAGACTCCTCATGGGAGCGCGCTCCACGCCCTTCGTTACATTATCGCTTCTCTTTGCCATATAATTTCTCCTCATTGCCAAAGGAAACGCGGACAGTGTCCGCGTTTCCTCAGAAAAAGTCTCACTTACTGGAGCCAGCTCATCATGGAGCGGAGCTCACGGCCTACTTCATTAACAGGATGCTCAGCCTGAACTCTTCTCATGGAGAGGAAGTTCGCCTTGCCGCCTGCGTTGAATTCCTGGATGAAGTTGGAAGCGAATGTACCGTCCTGAATGTCGCTCAGTACCTGCTTCATTCCTTCTCTGGATTCCTTGGTGATGATCTTCGGTCCTGTGATATAGTCACCATATTCTGCTGTGTTGGAGATGGAGTATCTCATCATATCGAATCCCTTTGCATAGATCAGGTCGATGATCATCTTCATCTCGTGGATGCACTCGAAGTATGCCATCTCAGGAGCGTAACCAGCCTCGACCAGTGTCTCCCATCCGGCCTTCATCAGTTCGCATACGCCGCCGCAGAGAACTGCCTGCTCACCGAACAGGTCCGTCTCAGTCTCTTCTTTAAATGTTGTCTCGATGATGCCGGATCTGCCAGCGCCGATACCGGAAGCATAAGCAAGAGCATAATCCTTAGCCTTGCCGGAAGCATCCTGGTAAACTGCGATCAGGGACGGTACGCCTGCACCCTGTGTATACTGCTCTCTTACGATGTGACCAGGTCCCTTGGGAGCTACCATAACAACGTCTACATCCTCAGGCGGGATGATCTGCTGATAATGGATGTTGAATCCGTGGGCGAACATCAGAACATTGCCTGCGTGCAGGTGCTTCTCGATCTGCTCCTTGTAGATCTTAGCCTGCAGCTCGTCCGGTGTCAGAATCATAACCAGATCGCCTGCTTCTGCAGCTTCCTCGATGCCCATAACGGGGATGCCGGCGTTCTTCGCCTTCTCCTCGTGCTTGGAACCGGGTCTCAGACCTACGACTACATTGGCTCCGCTCTCCTTCAGGTTCATAGCATGAGCATGTCCCTGGCTTCCGAAACCGATGATCGCGATGGTTTTCCCATCGAGTACGCTGAAGTTGCAGTCTGCATCGTAATACTTAGTGATCATTTTTACTTCTCCTTTTACATAACGGAGCTGTGTGATTGATACAGTTCCTAGATTAACATGAAACAATATTTATTTTATATCATTATAAACAAAAATTAAACAGTTTTTTTGGCGTCACGGGCATTTACTTCTATGCCCGCTACGCCGGTGCGGCAGATCTCGATCACATGGAATCTGCTGACAACGTCCATAAAGCCGTCGATCTTTTCCGGCGCTCCGGTGAGCTCGACGATCATACTGTCCGCAGACAGATCGATCACCTTCCCTCTGTAAATATCGACGATTTCCTTAAGTGCCGGCAGATCCGGGGTCTCATAGCCGATCCGGATCATGAGCATCTCCCGGTATATACTGTTCTCCCGGTCCAGCAGGTAGATCGCTTCTACACATTCCAGTTTCTCGGTCTGTGTGATGATCTGCTGCATGGACTGCTCTGTGGCGCTGAACACGATGGTGATCCGCGTCAGTTCCGGATCCATGGTCGGAGACGCTGTGATACTTTCTATATTAAATCCTCTCCGTCCGAACATGTTGGCCAGGCGGCTCAGCACGTTGGCGCGGTTCTGAACGAGGACGCTGACAATTTTTCTCTGATATGGCTTATACATGACATCCCCCTCCTACTCTACGATCATATCGTCTACGGTCTTGCCGCCGGGGATCATGGGCAGTACCCGCTCATTGCGGTCGATCATGCACTCGATCCATACCGGACCTTCCGCCTTCAGCGCCTCATCCATGGCGGCGCTGAGTTCTTCCAGCGTTTCCACATGGTAGCCCTTTCCGCCGAAGCCCTCTATGACCTTGACATAATTGGTCTTTCTCTCCGGTGTGGTGCTGGAGAAACGTCCGCCGTAGAATACATTCTGCCACTGATAAACCATGCCCAGGACCTGATTGTTCAATATGAGCGTTATAATCGGCAGGTTCTGGCTCACCGCGGTGCATGCCTCGTTCATATTCATATGGAGGGAACCGTCGCTGGTGATGTGGATCACCCGCTGATCCGGACAGCCGATCTTGGCTCCGATCGCAGCGCCATAGCCGAATCCCATGGTGCCCAGGCCGCCGCTGGTCAGGAACTTGCGGGGCTTGCGGTGAGGCAGATACTGTGCCGCCCACATCTGGTGCTGGCCTACATCCGTTACATAGATCGTATCCTTATCCGCCTTGGACGCCACACATTCCAGAACGTCCTTCGGGTGCATCATATCCGAATTATAGCGCACGACCCGTTCCTTCTTCCTCCAGGAAACGACCCGGTCATGCCACTCGTAATGTCTGGCAGGATCCACTGCGGGCAGCAGCTTCTCCAGGAAATCCAGGATATCGCCGACGCAATCCTTTACGACCGGGATGTTCTTGCCCAGCTCGCTTCGGTCGATGTCTACCTGGACCACCCTGGCCTTGCGTCCCCACTTCTTGGTATTCAGCGCCACACGGTCGCTGAGCCTTGTACCCAGAGCGAAGATCAGGTCCGCCTGATCTATGGCCCGGTTCGCCGCGACGGAACCGTGCATGCCCAGCATGCCCAGATCCAACTCGTTATCGCAGCTGACCGTTCCAAGGCCCATCAGTGTGTGGACCACAGGGATATCCGCCTTATTGATCAGTTCGTTTATTTCCTTATAGGCGCCGGAAGCGACACATCCGCCTCCCAGGACAGCCACCGGCTTCTCTGCCTCGTTGATCAGCTTGGCGATGTCCAGGACATCCTGCCGTTCGATCTTAGGCAGCGGCTTGAGAGGCAGCGGCGGTTTATTGGTAAATTCTGTGGATGCCGCCGTTACGTCCTTGGTAATATCCACCAGGACCGGACCCTTCCGTCCGCTGTTCGCGATCCGGAACGCCTCTCTCAGCGCCGGTTCCAGATCCTCTACACGGTTCACGAAGAAATTCCATTTGGTAATCGGCATCGTAATACCCGTGATATATATTTCCTGAAAGGCGTCTCTGCCGATCAGGTTGTCGTTTACATTGCTTGTGATTGCCACAAGGGGCACGCTGTCCATGGATGCCGTGGCAATGCCCGTCACCAGGTTGGTCGCTCCCGGTCCGCTTGTGCTGAACACCACGCCGGTCTTGCCTGTGGCTCTGGCATATCCGTCCGCCGCATGGCTGGCGCCCTGCTCGTGAGCCGTAAGCACATGCTTGATCCGGTCGCTGTATTTATACAGTTCATCGTAAATATTCAGCGCCGCGCCGCCAGGATATCCAAACACAGTATCCACATCGTGATCCAGCAGAACTTCTGCCACAATCTGTGATCCTGTCAGTCTCATTTTTCCTCTCCTTATCTCCATTTATTATCAGCACAGCGGTGATTCTTCCTACTCCGCTGCCCGACTATCATTATATCGTTCCCTAACAGATTGTCAACCCGTAATTTGTATTCTAAAACAAAAAATCAAAAGAATTCGTATTGAATCCGCACAACTTTTTCTTAGATATTTCTGTGGATTCTGTTGACAAAAGACAGCAGTTCCTTTATATTAGATTAAGAGTTTCATATCCCATTGCGATGACGGGAATAAATCGGAACATGTTTTCAGGATCCAGCCGGTCCGGCCTTTGTTGCCAAGGATGCAGATCCGCCAGAGAGCAGCCGTTTGGTGCGAGGCTGCGGAAACACTCCGGTGTCTCACCCCCGAGCATGCCAAACGAGCGGGCCGGATGTTGATGGACGTCCGAGCCAAAAAGAGTGGTACCGCGGAAACGACAAGCGCATGTTTTCGTCTCTTTACGATTTATATTTCTGGATCGTCGAGAGGCGATTTGTTTTGAAAGGAGTATTTACTAATGAAGAACTTCGAGAAGTACAGCATCGGATACTTCAATCCTCCGGTGAATGATTACGACTGGATGAAGAAAGATCACATCACAGAAGCGCCCCGCTGGTGCAGCGTAGACCTGCGGGACGGCAACCAGGCACTGATCGTTCCCATGAGTCTTGAAGAGAAGCTGGAATTCTTCAAATATCTCTGCGATATCGGTTTTAAAGAGATCGAGGTAGGCTTCCCTGCCGCGTCGGAGACCGAGTTTGTTTTCCTGCGCACCCTGATCGAACATGATCTGATCCCCGACGATGTGACGGTCCAGGTACTGACCCAGTCCAGGAGACATATAATAGAAAAGACATTTGAATCCCTCGTGGGGGCTAAGCACGCGGTGGTTCACCTGTACAATTCCACATCCTTCGCTCAGCGGCAGCAGGTCTTCCGTCAGTCTAAGGAAGAGATCAAGAAGATCGCCACAGATGGCGCAGAGCTGATCAAGGAGATCGCCGCCGGCTACCCGGATACAGATTTCCAGTACGAGTATTCTCCGGAGAGCTTTACAGGCACAGAACCGGAATACGCATTGGAAGTCTGCAACGCGGTCATCGACATCTGGGAGCCCACGCCGGATCATCCCATGATCATCAACCTGCCTGCCACCGTGGAAATGTCCATGCCCCACGTATTCGCCAACCAGGTAGAATACATGAGCAAGAATTTCCACAGAAGAGACAGCGTCATCCTGTCCCTCCATCCCCATAACGACCGGGGCACCGGCGTGGCAGACGCGGAACTGGGCATCCTGGCAGGCGGCCAGCGCATAGAGGGCACCCTGTTCGGCAACGGCGAGCGCACCGGCAACGTGGACATCGTTACCCTGGCTATGAACATGTTCACCCACGGCGTCGATCCCAAGCTGGACTTCTCCGACATGCCGGAGGCCGTGGACAAGTTCGAACAGTTCACGGACATGACCGTGGATCCCCGCCGGCCCTACTGCGGATCCCTGGTATTCGCCGCATTCTCCGGCTCCCACCAGGATGCCATCGCCAAGGGCATGAAGTGGAGACAGGAGACCGATCCGAATCGCTGGACCGTTCCCTATCTGCCCATCGATCCCCATGACGTTGGACGCCGCTACGACGGCGACGTGATCCGCATCAACAGCCAGTCCGGCAAGGGTGGCGTGGCATACATCATAGAGCGGGATCACGGCTTCGATATCCCCAAAGCCATGCGCTCAGAGGTCGGCTATATGATGAAGGGCATTTCCGATCACCGTCACGAGGAGCTGTCCTCCGACGAGATCTTCGATATATTCTCCAAAGAATATATCAACTACTTCAGCCCTCTGGACATCACCGACGCGTCCTTCAACTACTTCTCCTCTACCAAGGAGGAAGGCGATGACACCGTCGGCGTACGCATGCGCGTCGTTATCGGGGACAAAGTCTATAATATAGAATCCGAAGGAAACGGCCGCCTGGACGCTGTCAGCAACGGGCTGAAGAGGACAGAATTTAATTTCGACTACAACTTTATTACATATAAAGAGCATGCCATCAGCGCGGAATCCAACTCCAAGGCAGCCGCCTATATCTGCATCGCAGACAAGGAGGGCAACGAGTTCTGGGGCGTCGGCACCCAGAACGATATCACCCTGGCCGCGGTCAACGCTCTGGTATCTGCCCTGAACCGGATGAACAAGAAAGATCATATCGTTAATAAATAAGAAAGGAAACAACCAGTATGGGAATGACAATGACACAGAAGATCCTGGCTGCCCACGCCGGCCTGGATCACGTCACCGCGGGACAGCTGATCAACGCCAGGCTGGACATGGTGCTGGCCAACGACATTACCGGTCCTGTAGCCATCAAGGAATTCGACAAGGCGGGATTCGACCATGTATTCGACAAGAGCCGGGTTTCCCTGGTCATGGACCACTTCGTGCCGAATAAGGATATCAAGAGCGCGGAGCAGTGTAAGAAGTGCCGGACATTCGCCCGCCGCTTTGACCTGGACAATTACTACGACGTGGGAGAAATGGGCATAGAGCACGCCCTGCTCCCGGAGAAGGGACTGGTATGCGCCGGCGAGGCCATCATCGGCGCCGACTCCCACACCTGCACTTATGGTGCCCTGGGCGCCTTCTCTACGGGCGTCGGCTCCACCGACCTGGGAGCAGGCATCGCCACGGGCCAGGCCTGGTTCAAGGTCCCCTCCGCCATCCGCTTCAACCTGACGGGCAAGCTGAATCCTTATGTCAGCGGCAAGGATGTGATTCTCCACATCATCGGACTCATCGGAGTGGACGGCGCCCTGTATAAGTCCATGGAGTTCACCGGTCCCGGTGTTGCCAGCCTGTCCATGGACGACCGGCTCTGCATCTGCAACATGGCAATCGAAGCCGGCGGAAAGAACGGCATTTTCCCCGTAGATGATATAACAAAGGCATATATGAAGGACCGCGTCCATCGAGATTATACGGTATACGAGGCCGATCCCGACGCGGAATACGAGAAGACCATCGACATCGACCTCTCCGAGATCAAACCCACTGTGGCCTTCCCTCACCTGCCTGAGAATACTAAGACCATCGACGAGGTGGGCGACATCGCCATAGAACAGGTCGTCATTGGTTCCTGCACAAACGGCAGAATCTCTGACATGGAGACCGCCGCGGAGATCCTGAAGGGCAAGCATGTAGCCAAAGGGCTGCGCGTCATCATCATCCCTGCGACCCAGTCCATATATAAGGAATGCATCCGCCGGGGCTATATCGATACGTTCATCGACGCGGGCTGCGTGGTATCCACCCCCACCTGCGGTCCCTGCCTGGGCGGTTACATGGGAATCCTGGCTGCCGGTGAAAAGTGCGTAGCCACCACAAACCGGAACTTCCTCGGCAGAATGGGCGACGTTACATCGGAGATCTATCTGGCCAGCCCCGCAGTGGCGGCATTCTCAGCGCTCGCAGGCAAGATCTGCGGACCGGAAAGGAGCGAATAATGGACGCAAAAGGCTTTGTACATAAATACGGAGACAACATAGACACGGACATCATCATCCCCGCGATCTACCTGAACACTACGGATGAGAAGGAGCTGGCCCAGCACTGCATGGAGCCCGTGGACAACACATTCTTTAATGACGTAAAGGAAGGCGACATCATGGTCGCCGGCGAGAACTTCGGCTGCGGATCGTCCCGGGAGCATGCTCCCATCGCCATCAAGGCCTGCGGCGTCAGCTGCGTCATCGCGGACACCTTCGCCCGGATCTTCTACCGCAACTCCATCAATATCGGGCTGCCCATTCTGGAATGCCCGGAGGCAAGCAAGAAGATCCAGAACGGCGATGAAGTCTCCGTGGACTTCGACAGCGGCGTGATCACGAATATCACAAGGAACGAAACATACCAGGCTGCTCCTTTCCCGCCCTTCATCCAGAAGATCATCAAGGCCGGCGGACTGATGAACAGCATTAAGGAGGAACAGCAGAAATGAACTATAACATTACGGTAATAAAAGGCGACGGCATCGGCCCGGAGATCGTGACTGAGGCGATGAAGGTGCTGGAAGCCGTAGGCAGAAAGTACGATCATACATTTAACTTCACAGAGTGCCTTGCAGGCGGCGCAGCCATAGACGCCACCGGCGAACCCCTGCCTGCGGAGACCGTAGCAGCAGCCAAATCCAGCGACGCGGTCCTGCTGGGCGCTGTTGGGGGGCCCAAGTGGGATCATCTGCCCGGTGAAAAACGTCCGGAGCAGGGAGCCCTTCTGGGACTGCGCAAGGAGCTGGGGCTCTACGCCAACCTGCGCCCTGCCATGATGTTCGACCAGCTGGCGGACGCATCTCCTCTCAAGCAGGAGATCATCGGCGAAGGTCTGGATATCCTCATCGTCCGGGAACTGACCGGAGGCATCTACTTTGGCGAGAAGGGATACCGGGAGACGGTGGACCCGGATATGGGCGAAACTGCCTATGATGTAGAACAGTACTCCGTCAAGGAGATCCGGCGCATCGCCAAGGTGGCCTTCGACATGGCCATGAAGAGAAATAAGAAGGTAACCAGCGTGGACAAAGCCAACGTTTTGCAGAGTTCCAAACTCTGGCGCCGCACGGTAGCCGACGTGGCGAAAGAATATCCGGAAGTGGAACTGGACAATCTCTACGTGGACAACGCCGCCATGCAGCTGGTGCGCAATCCCCGCCAGTTCGACGTGATCGTGACCAGCAACATGTTTGGAGACATCCTCTCCGACGAGGCAAGCCAAATCACCGGATCCATCGGCATGCTCCCCTCCGCTTCCCTGGCGGACGGAAACTTCGGCATGTACGAGCCCATCCACGGATCTGCTCCCGATATCGCAGGCACAGGAACGGCCAACCCCATCGCCACCATCCTGTCCGCAGCGATGATGCTCCGCTACACATTCGGCCTGAAGGAAGAAGCCGACGATATAGAAAACGCCGTGAACCAGTTCCTAGCCGCCGGATACCGGACACCGGACCTCTGCGGCAACGCGCCGGAGGCCAAATCCACCGTGGAGACCGGCGACCTGATCGCATCCTTTATCTGATACCAAAAACAATATATTCTTAGAAAAAAACCTCTGAGCTGCCTTCCGTCAGGAAGGACCTCAGAGGTTTTTCATACAATTGCTCTATTTAACGTTCGTTTTCTCGTACTGCAGGCCGTATTACCTGACGGTTACCTTTATGCTGGTCCGTACGCCGTTGGGCGCCAGAACGTAGATCTTGCAGGATCCCTTGTGAGCGCCTGTTACTTTGCCGCTCTTGCTGACCTTGGCAATGTACTTATCTCCGCTGATGTAACGCAGTTTGGACGCGTGCTCCTTGTAGAACAGCTTGCCGTTTGCTGCCTTGACCTTCGCCTTGATCTGGTACTTCTTGCCTGTCTTAAGGGACGCCTTCTTCTTGGAGACGGTCACCTTCACCGCATTGGTGGTACCCTTCGTGTTCGGTCCCTGGCTCATGCCCACGGATGTGTGGGTCGTGTTGCTCTTCAGGACCAGTGTCTGGGTATCGTTGCTCTTTGCGATCACATCCGCGTCCCCGTCATTCTTCTGGTATGCCTTGACGATGTACTTATAGGATACGCCCTTCTTAGCGCCCCTGATAACCAGTGTCTGTTTGGATGCGGGCAGCTTCTTGATTTTCTTCATCTTGACAATTTTTCCGTCGTGGTTGCAGCGGGCGCCGTATACGATGTATCCGTCTGCCGGCGCTACCTTAGTCCAGGACAGGTGCAGGGTGGTTCCCTTGTCGATAGTCTTCAGAAGCAGGATATAGGGCGCCTTGTGTACCTTATGGTACTTCAGCGTGAACTGCAGCTTGTTGTGATCCGCATCCGTAAAGTCGGATCCTTCTTCTGTCTGCTTCGCCTTCCAGGTTACATTGATATCTGCCGTATTTCCTGTGGCGGTATCCAGCGCTCTTGCGGCATAGGAACCTTCTGCGGATCCCGTTACCGTGAAGAGAGCGCCGTCTTTTGCATTCTCATCTACCCTGACCTCAGTCAGCGTGACCTTGGCGGTATCCGCCGCAGCGTCCCATGCCTTCTTCAGTTCTTCCAGTGTCTTGAACTCATTCTTCGGCGCGATGGTGACCTTCATGTTCTTGCCCTCTGCCTTGGTCTCTGTTACCTGGAATGCATCCCCGAGACCGCTGAGCTCCGCCTTGGTTCCCTCGGAATAGGACATGCCCTCGGGCAGTGTCAGCGTTACGACTGCAGACTGCTTGGTATCCCTCAGCTGGACCTTGCTCAGATCCCGGATGCCGTACTTGCTGATATTGCTGCTGATCTGCTGCTTCAGTCCCTTCAGATCCATGGATCCTGTGAAGGCAACGGTATTGCCCGTCAGATCGTAGATCTTGGCGTGCTCCGTGTCCTCGCCTACCAGGATGTCCGCATTGCCGTCGGTGCTGCCGGTGATGCTGTAGTGCTTGGTTGTGGGCTCCGGTGTGGGAGCAGGCTCCGCCTTCTTATCAACCTTTACGGTGTAATGGATGCCTGTGATATCGCCATCGGGCTGATTCCAGTCCATGCCGTCTGCGCTCTGATCTGCGTTCCATCTTCCTGTAAAGCGCTTTCCCGGCTGATCTTCATAACCTTCCTGAGTCGGAATAAGATCCACGGAGAAGTCACCCGATAACGTTCCGCTAGCCTGAAGTAATGTATTTTCTTTGACATCATTATTTACTTCGATTCCCGGGCACGATACATACAGCTTCCTGTTTACACCAGAAGAATCAAATGCTTTTTTGTCAAAATACTCAGGAGGATAATTTTCTTCCAATCCGGAGAACATTTCAGGATCCAAATAACCCTGCCGCCGTTTATTGCCTGATTCAAATCAGCCATGTTCTTTATTTCTGAAGCAGACTTTAGAACAAGCGGCACAGTAATACTGTTTTTCTCGATCTTCAGATTGTCATAATCTATTGAAAATGAATTGGTATCCGAGAATGAAATCTGCTTTACATCGTACCCCTCAGGTATCATCATACCCTCGGGCAGCGTCAGTTTTGCATAAAATGTACAGTTCACATTTTCCAGATCAAAACCTTCTCCTAATTCTGTAATATTCAGAAAATTCAGGGCAAGTTTAATATTATCAACATCATACATGCCTGTAAATGTCAGCTTGTCGCCTGGATAAACCGTAAGTGCCTTTTTTGCATCTTTTCCAGTCTGCGTATCATTATCTGCAATCTGTTTTCCGTTAAACTCCGTAACTAGCAGATCGCCTGCCGTTTTCTGGAATTGTGATGGGATCCAATCCTTTAAATCTTCCAGCTCCATTGTCCTGTTATCAGAGGCACCCGCTGTCACCTCCTCCTGGGCAGGAGCAGTCGTTTCTTCAGCACCAGCAACGGACTTCACACTACGCACCTTAGCACTGGGGGCTTTTCTCGCCGCAACCTCTGCTGCCCCCTCTGTATATAAAGGCATGGTAAGTTTATTTGTCCTGATTTTCAGGAAAATCTGCGATTTCTTACTTCCGTAATACCACAGGTCTCCGCCGCCCTGCGCTTCTACACTGTTTTTGACAGCATCAAATGAAGATGACGGATCCGCTGTTCCGGAATAGCTTACCGTAAAGTCAATCGCCGGATTCTCCCCGCTGTCTGCGTCTTGCTTATACAGATCAAAGAATTCCTCATAGTCATTCCAGTTACCAAGCCCAACTGTAAATGTCACTGACTTATGGTCCTCAGCAATATCCGCCTTGATTGAGCTCAGGCAAATTGCATTTTCCGATTGTGTCGTGTCTGTGATCTGGACATCACTGTTCTTCGGTACAGACACCGTGTACTTCATTACGGGGAATGTTTTCCCTTCACTGAACATCACGAAATGTCGATATTTAGCCTTTACATAGAAGCGGCTGTAATAATCATAGGAATCTTTAAGCAGTTTTACTACATCGACATGTCCTGTCACAGTCCCTGAATATTCCTGAGCCTGAGCAGGATAATCCGCTTTGGTGTCAGATGCTTTTACTTTGCCAGGAGCACATGACACCTCATCACTTCCAATATCGACCGTTACCGTTCGTGATATTGGATCTACTGCGGCGAATGATGCGGCAGGCATCATTGCCATCAATGTCAGAAGAGCCAGTGTCACGCATAGCACCATTCTGACAGACCTGCGTTTTACATGCATAACTTTCCTCCAAAATCTCTTAACGCAACTCGGCAGAGCATCGCCTCCGCCTCCTATGTCCCGGTACTGAAACCTCCCCTCTATATTACGCCGGGATAGAGCAATCGCAAAATATAAAAACATAGAACCCGCCATACCAATGCGGGCTCCGCGTTTTTCTTAAAGTTAAAATCTTTTGTAAAATTTCTGCGAGTAAAGTATAAATTTTATAATCATTACAGTCAAGTTTGAACTTTAGTACAGTCCATTTGCGGCAGCCCCTTGAGTATTATTTGCCGTAACTGAACGGCTGCGGCCTGCTCCGAATGGAACTGCTGCCTTATAAACCATGACCCATTTCCGCATAAAAAATCCCGCATACCTCATGACTCAGGATATGCGGGATAACCAGACAATCGATTATTCTATTCCGTTTCTCTATTTCGTCCAG
This sequence comes from uncultured Eubacteriales bacterium, assembly GCA_900315125.1. Taxonomy (GTDB): domain Bacteria; phylum Bacillota; class Clostridia; order Peptostreptococcales; family Anaerovoracaceae; genus Aminicella. The sequence goes on along the minus strand of OMXT01000040.1, from coordinate 10,482 downwards.
TAAGACCTGAGCTGGCTGTACACGGTGCCGTAGATCTCATCGGCCCGGACCGTAAAGTGGAACATCAGGCTGTCCGATTCCAGATTCAGCTCCTCTGCCCGTTTCCGGTTCTTCATGGACTTGGTGTTGATATACACGTTCAGCGCCGCGCCCTGCATGGCTGCCTTGCAGAAAGCCACGCCCACGCCGGCGTCACTGATGGCCAGCTTGCTGCCCTTCTGGGCAAACTCTCCGATCAGATCGATGGCTTCTCCCAGCACCCGCATGATCTCGATGGGCACCTCGCAGGCGCCCTCCAGCACATTCTGCATGACCCGGTCCTTGGCTTCCTTCTCTTCCGGGGTGTCCTTCGGCATGGCATAAGCCTTCGCCAGAGGGCCGAAAGCCTGGGCGTCCTTCTCGATCAGGTCAAGCATCTTATTCTGGATCTCCGTGCTCCGGGCCATCAGTACCTTGATGTCCTCTTCCACATCAGCGTATTTCTTCTTGCCTACCGTAAGATGTCCCACCATATTGCCCAGGGCAGTCCCTATGGCGCCCAGAAGAGCGGAGGCGCTTCCGCCGCCGGGCACCGGCTCTCTGCTAGCCAGAACATCTACGAATTCCCTGCATGTCATATCTGCTATCATTAAAATACCTCCATAAATACGGATGCGTTGTCAGCCCTGATCGCTGAGCATCATTTCCAGTGAGTCATCTTCCATAAACGTATTACAGTTATAGAGGAACAGGATCTCATTCACTCCATTCGCTTCTATTATATCATCGATGTCATCATAACAGTAACGGGGATCCACCACTACGATTTTCCGGTAACTCTGGGACAGAAACGGAATAAAACTGTTGGCATAGCTGTCCTTGATCACCAGGAGCGTCTTATTGGATTTCACCGGCGTCTGTATGGTATACAGCGGATGATTGCTGCCCCCGAACACGGTATATGCGTCCTTCTTCTTCAGATTGTTCAGCCGGTAGAACCGGGTTGTTTTCTTTTTCGTATCTGAATAATATATCACAGAGTTCTCAAATTTGGAACTGTCTGAGGGCATGTATATTTTTATTTCATCGTCTCTTCCGTTGGCGAACCCGCTGGTGGAATACAGCGTGCCCCGGAAATTTTTCTTTACAACGTAGCCGTCATATTCCAGCACATTGTCCAGCTTCATGGCTTTCGCCGCCTTCTTATAAGCCAGATAGGCGCCGTCCGATGTCCAGTGATGATCCGTCCGGTAATAAAGCTGGACCTGGTCTTTGTTCTCCCGGAAGGTATCCCTAACATCGATGGTCTGGTAGCCGCAGCTTTTCATCCTGCTGTAAAAGCTGTCCATGAGAGCATTCTGGTCCGCCGTCCGAACCGTCAGAGGCAGCTTGTCCGACAGGATATTCGCCGCGTTGGGCGCCAGCAGGAAATACATGTTCAGGCCACGGTACTCCCGGCGGAACTGCTTCAGCCCGTTCTCCGTGTACTGAAAATGGGCGCCCGGCGTTTTAATATCTTCCATGAGATAGTGGTCCCGGCAGCGGTAGACACCCTTGGCCTCCAGCTGTCCTTCCGTCACATCCAGGGCGGACTTCAGCCGGATGAACCCCTTCCGGAACATAAACTGGTCATTGGCATAATCCTCTGCGCCGGTCTCAAACCGCCCCTCCAGATACTTAGAGATGGAAAAAGACGGACGGGACGCCAGAATCCGGTTCTCGTCCGCAGAAAATGTCCGGTCCGGCAGCAGCAGATTCCCCAGAAAGGCTCCGAAGATCATCACCAGAAACAGGATGGATGCAATTGTCGAAAATCGTTTCTTATTCATATCATCCTTTCAGGCTCTGCCCTAGAACCGGAAATACAGGAACGGATTATAGGAGCTGTAGATCAGGTAAGCGACGGAGCAGATGAAGATTGCAAACACGCAAATGATACCCGCAATGCTGTACCGTTCGCTGAATTTCCTGAATTTCTCCATGGGCTTCGGCGTGGCGCAGAACCCAGCGACGACCAGCAGAATCAGATTGGTCCGGATCAGATAGAGGGTCATCATGTTGACCAGCGGGAACTTGCCGATGCCGATCATCACCGCCATGTAATGGAGCGCGCTGCCCAGGTCATCGCTGAAGAACAGCACCCATCCCAGCATGACCAGCAGCATGGTATATACGTGCTGGACCCAGGGACTGGTCCGGGAAAGACCTCTGCTGTAGATATATTTCTCCAGTATCAGTATGATTCCGTAGTAAAGTCCCCAGCAGATGAAGTTCCAGCTGGCGCCGTGCCACAGTCCGGTCAGAGACCAGACGATCATCAGGTTCAGCAGATGCCGCGGCACAGAGACCCGGTTGCCTCCCAGGGGAATGTAGAGATACTCCCGGAACCACGTACCCAGAGAGATATGCCACCGCCGCCAGAATTCCGTCACCGTCCGGGACATATAGGGATAGTTGAAATTCTCCAGAAATTCAAAACCAAACATCCGCCCCAGGCCGATGGCCATGTCGGAATACCCGCTGAAGTCGAAATAGATCTGCAGCGTATAAGCGATCATGCCGATCCAGTAGGTCGCCATGCTGACCTTGCTGTCAGGCAAAGCCAGTATGGCCGTGTGAAGCGCGCCCAGGTTGTTGGCGAGGAGCACTTTCTTGCCCAGCCCGAACAAAAGCCGGACCGCCCCTTCTCCGAATTTTTCCAGCGACGTTTCTCTCTCCGCGAGCTGCTCCTCAATGTCCCTGTATTTTACGATAGGCCCGGCGATCAGCTGGGGAAAGAGGGAGATGTAGAGCGTAAACTTCAGGAAGCTGCCCTGGGGCTTAACATTGCCCCGGTACACATCGATGATATAGGACAGAGCCTGAAAGGTATAGAAGGAGATCCCAATGGGCAGCGCCAGCGCCGTGTAATGGAGATGGCTGCCGAATATCCCGTTGATTGTATCCATCAGAAACCCGAAGTACTTGAAGAAGCACAGGATAAACAGGTTCATTCCCACGGTGAAGGCCAGGTCCTTCTTTCCGCTGCCGCCCTTCACCTGGTTCTGATGGATCAGGTGGGCCATAAAGTAATTAAAGAAGGAACTGTATATCATCAGGAACACGTAGACCGGCTCCCCCCAGCTGTAGAAGATCAGGCTGGCAATGAGCAGGACCAGATTCCGCAGATCCATTCTCCTCCGGGGTACCAGAAAATACACGGCAGTCAGTATGGGAAGAAAATAAAAGAGGAAGATGATGCTGCTAAATAACATGGCGGAACACCCCCTCATATTGATCCGGATCCTTCGCCGTGCAGTAGAACAGATAGTTTCCCCGCTTATAGATCACCGCGTTCTTCAGCTCCGCCACCTGGTCCGGTCCGTAGCCGGAGAATGCCTGGATCTGGTCGGCAATACGCTGCTCCACCGCGTCCTGCACCGCCGTCAGATCGTCCCTGTTATGGGCCTTTACGATCAGCAGCTCGTCCACCCCCAGGGCTTCTTTGCTCTTATAATATATATAGGACTGATAGTTGGAATAATCCAGCCCGATGAACTGCATGAGCTGCCGGTTGCTGCACCTGGTCATGGACCCAAGATCCGTCTCTGTCTTAAGGCTGTGCTCTATGGTATCCATAGGCACGTCCTTCGCATTGGCACTGTGATAGACGGAGGCCATGAAGATGATAAGGATCACCACCAGCACGATCCGGGTGATGGCGGAGCCCCCCAGCTGCCGCGGATCCATCCTGCCCAGGAGTTCTCTCGATATTCCCTTGATGTCTGCAGATGTCTTACCGCTCATAGCCCCGCCTTCAGGATCATGTTGTTCAGCCATTTTCTGTAGTAGCCCTGGCTCACGTGGATCCCGTCACTTCCGTAATACTCCGGATGACCTTCCAGAATATAGTTGTTATCGATATAAGTGATGCCCATCTCGCTGCACATGGTCCGCAGCGCCGCATTGAATTTCTTATAATTCCGAAGAGACTTGTTCTTCTTTCTCGCCGCCGCGGAGGGCGTAGAGATGCTGTTGACATAGAGAACAGTCTTCGGCGAATCTTTATGGAACTGATCCAGCAGGCCTTTGTACTTCTTCATAAAAGCGCTGCTGTCGCCCCGGTAATTGCCCATGTCGTTCATGCCGAAGGAGAAAAAAGCGTGCTTCGGATAAGTCGCTGACGCTCCGGTGAACAAAGCCCCGTCTTTTATTATGGACGCACCCACCTTGCCGAACACCTGGCCGTCGTCCAGGAACCCGTATTCTGTCAGCCCTTCCGTGATGGAATCGCCCACCACAACAGAGCCGTCAAAGATCTGGCGGTACTTCGCCTTGGAAATGCCGCTCTTGGTCACCCCCGCCTGGGGCGGATCGGTGCTGTTGACCTCATCCAGCTTCTGCTCTACATCTGTGACGCTCGAGAAATTATATTCCGAGATCATCTTAAGGTTATCCTTCACCGTGTCGCTGCTGACCCGGGCAGGCAGATTGATCCGCACCAGCTGGAACAGAAATATCAGCGCCGCGGCGAGAAGAATAACCGTGATGACCCGTTTCCGTGTTATGTCGATCCCCCTGATCCTCATAGTCCCTTTCTAAATACTCGTCCCCTTCTCCTCTTTGATAAAATATCCGTTAATATCCGTGCCGTTCTCTAGAACAGGCCGGTGATCTTTCCGTTGTTGTCCACGTCGATCTTCTCCGCCGCGGGAACCTTGGGCAGTCCGGGCATAGTCATGATATTGCCGGTCTTGACAACGATGAATCCTGCACCCGCGTCTGCCTTGACCTCTGTGACCGTGATCTCAAATCCCTTCGGCGCGCCCAGAAGAGACGGATCATCAGAGAAGCTGAACTGAGTCTTGGCCATGCAGACAGGCAGTCCGCCGTATCCCAGCTTCTCCAGCTGATCGATGGACTGGGCGGCCTTCTTCTCGTAGATCACGCCGTCTGCGTGGTAGATCCGCTTCGCGACCATCTCGATCTTCTCCCGGATCGGCAGATCCAGAGGATAGGTGAATCCGAAATGATTGTCCCCCTCGTCACAGAGCCGGATCACTTCCTTCGCCAGGGCCTCGCCGCCTTCGCCGCCTTTCGCCCATACCTGGCTGAGCACGACATTTACACCCAGCTCCCGGCACTTCTTTTCTACCAGGTCGATCTCTGCCTGGGTATCCGTGGGGAACTCATTGATAGCGACCACTGCCGGGATCCCGAAGACCTTCTTCACGTTCTCCAGGTGCTGCAGCAGATTGGGAAGTCCTTTTTCCAGAGCCTCAAGGTTCTCCTCATTCAGATCGTTCTTGGGCACGCCGCCGTGATATTTCAGCGCTCTTACGGTGGCAACGATCACGCAGGCATCCGGTCTGAGACCAGCCTTGCGGCACTTGATGTCCACAAACTTCTCCGCACCCAGATCCGCGGCGAATCCCGCCTCTGTAACGGTATAATCCGCCAGTTTCAGCGCCGTTCTCGTAGCCATGATGGAGTTGCATCCGTGGGCGATATTAGCGAAAGGACCGCCGTGAATAAATGCCGGTGTATGCTCCAGTGTCTGGACCAGATTGGGCTTGAGGGCATCCTTCAGCAGCGCTGCCGCCGCGCCCTGCGCTTTAAGGTCCGCAACCTTCACCGGCTGACCATCGTAGGTATATCCAACAATGATCTTAGAGATCTTATCTTTCATATCTTCTATGTCATGAGAGAGGCAGAGGATCGCCATGATCTCGCTGGCAACGGTGATCTCAAATCCGTCTTCTCTCGGCACGCCGCTGGCTTTGCCCCCCAGGCCGTCTACGATATGGCGGAGCTGGCGGTCGTTCATGTCCACGGCCCGCTTCCACGTGATGCGGCGGGGATCGATGCCCAGCTTATTGCCCTGCTGAATGTGGTTGTCCAGCATGGCGGCGATCAGGTTGTTCGCCGCGCCGATAGCGTGCATGTCCCCCGTGAAATGAAGATTGATATCCTCCATGGGCACCACCTGGGCATAGCCGCCGCCTGCAGCGCCGCCCTTGATGCCGAATACCGGTCCCAGGGAAGGCTCTCTCAGAGCGACCATGACATTCTTGCCCAGCCGGTGAAAAGCGTCCGCCAGTCCGACAGATGTAGTCGTCTTGCCTTCTCCCGCAGGTGTCGGGGAAATCGCTGTAACCAGGATCAGTTTGCCGTCCGGCTTGTCCTTCATGTCATCCAGGATGCTGTAGTCGATCTTCGCCTTATAATTTCCATAAAGCTCCAGGTACTTCTCATCGATCCCTGCAGATGCTGCGATCTCGCGTATGTTCTTCATTTCCGTTTCCTGCGCGATCTGAATATCTGTTTTCATTTCAGTTTTCCTCCTGTTCCAAATTTTTTAGAAAAGACCTTCTGTGGATCGGTGTGATCCCCTGGGCCCGGATCCCGTCATAATGAGCACGGGTCCCGTATCCCTTATTCTTTGCAAATCCATAACCCGAATAAATATCATCATAAGCGATCATCTCCCGGTCCCGGGTGACTTTCGCCACGATCGAAGCCGCCGCAATGGAAAGGCTTGTAGCGTCCCCCTTGATGATGGATTCCTGAGGAATGTCCAGCTGCTCCAGATGCACTGCGTCGATCAGTACAAGATCAATAGACCGTCCCGTCCGCTCCCGGAGCATCCGGTCTGCCTCCCGGATCGCGTCCGCCATAGCCTGCTTGGTTGCCTCCAGAATATTGATCTCATCGATGACCCGGTTGTCCCGGCACCCAATGCCGTACGCATCCGCCCCGTCGATGATTTCTTTATACAAAGCCTCTCTTCGCTTTTCGCTCACCCTTTTGGAATCGTCGATTCCCAGAACGCAAAAGTCCTCCGGGAGCACGACGCAGGCTGCCACCACCGGACCGGCCAGCGGGCCCCTGCCCACTTCGTCCACACCGGCGATCACGCCTCGTTCTCTCATCCGGCAGTCAAATCCGAAGAGCTCCCTCTGCCGTTCTTCCTGTCTGCGCAGCCGCTCGTCTTTCGTCATGGTCTGTCCTCATTTCCGCTGTACTGCTTCGTCATTTCTGGTCTGACTCGCAGCGCTCCAGTGTGATCCTTCCGATCTTTCCGCTGCGGAACTCGTCCAGGACCGTCCTGGCGCAGCGCTCATAGTCTATGCGCTTGCCGGGCAGGATGAAACCCCTGCGGCGTGCGATGTCCTCCATAGTCTCCAAAGGCGTCTCACCCAGTTCCTCCAGTCCGTATCGCTTCATCAGGAGCCCCGGATAAGCCTGGCGCATATCGCCGATGAACTCCAGGCAGAGATCCGCAATATCCATGATCTCATCCCTGATGCTCCCGCAATACGCAAGGTTCAGTCCCACCTGCTGATCCTCAAACTTGGGCCATAGGATACCCGGCGTGTCCATGAGCTGCATTCCGCCCTTAAGTGTCAGCCACTGCTTGCCCTTCGTCACACCCGGCCGGTCGCCGGTCTGGGTACTCTTCTTCCCGGTCATCCGGTTGATCAGCGAAGACTTGCCTACATTCGGTACGCCTACGATCATGAGCCGCAGGGGCTTGTTCCGGAGCATGGCTGCTCTCGCAGCGTTCCTGCTCCCGTCACTGTCATCCGATGCTCCCCGGGCTGCCCGCTCCGCTGCAATGCGCTTCTTCTCATCATCCAGCAGCGCAAAGAGCCGCTTGACTCCTTCGCCGGACATGCAGTTCATGTCGATGGCCGTCGTATTGCCCCGTTTCAGGTAACTCATCCAACGCTCATTCTCCTCCGGCGAAGCCAGATCCTTCTTGTTCAGCACGATGACCCTTGGCTTCTCCCCCACCAGTTCGTCTATAATGGGATTGCGGCTCGAGACGGGGATCCTGGCATCGATCACCTCGATCACGATGTCTACCATCTTAAGATTGCTCTGGATCAGCTCCCGCGTCTTCTTCATGTGGCCCGGGTACCAGTTGATGCTGTTCATGCTCCGTCTCCTCCGTCGTCTTTGGTTTCGCGTACTAAACTATTATATTTCATTTTCCCCTTACTTTCAACCGGGAGGGCTGTATACACAGCTGTACTTCCTAATGGCAGAGATTAAAAAACAGATGCTTAAGTTAAAATATTTCTTGCATCCCAATGGCAGTTCTGCTATAATAATGCAGTATTACGGGCGTTCCTCTGAATGGAGACGCTCCGGCCGTCCTCAGAGACTGACGCGGAGCCCCTTCTGCAGAGAAGGAAAGCATTGTAAGAACGTCTATGGAAGGAAGGAGGATACAATCATGAATGCAATAGATGCAATTACTCAGGATTACCTGAAGAAGGACATCCCTGAATTCCGTGTTGGTGATACCGTTCGCGTATCTATCAAGATCAAGGAAGGAAACAGAGAGAGAATTCAGGTATTTGAGGGATTCGTTCTCAAGCGTCAGAACGGCGGCATCGGCGAGACCTTCACCGTAAGAAGAATCGCATCCGGCGTCGGCGTAGAGAAGACATTCCCGATCCACTCACCCTGGATCGAGAAGATCGAGGTTGTTCGCAGAGGCGATGTCAGAAGAGCTAAGCTCAACTACATGCGCAGCAGAACAGGTAAAGCTGCCAAGATCAAGAGCAAATAATCAGAGATCAGTATTCTCAAAGAGCTGCGGAAATCCGCAGCTCTTTTACGTTGTCATTATTATTTATGTCATAATCGCCGGCGAACAGCCGGTCCCGCCTTTGTTCACGCCCGGGGATGGGTCTTGTCGTACACATCCTTAATCCGGTTGCGCATATGCTCAAAGTACACCTGGGTCGCCAGGATATCCTCATGACCCATGAGCTCCTGGAGCGACTTCATGTCTATGCCGTTCTGCACCATATGCATGGCGAAGGAATTCCGCAGCGTCTGGGGCGTCAGCTTATCCTCCAGTCCCGCATCCTTACCGTATTGCTTGAGGATCTTCCAGAAACCCTGCCGGGTAAAGATCTCTCCCATATAATTCACGAACAAAGGGCTGTCCGGCCCGTCCTCCGGCTGATCCTTGACCAGCTCAGGCCGGCTCTTGTCGAGATACGCCTTGAGCGCCCGGCGGGCAGGCTTGCCCATGGGCACGATCCGCGCCCTTCCGTGGTTCCCGTTGCATTTAACGAATCCCATGGTCAGGTTCGCGTCAGAAACCTTCAGTTCTATGATCTCGCTGACCCGGATCCCGGTGGCATACAGGACCTCCAGCATGGCACGGTCCCGCAGGCCCTTGATGGAGTCATCAGGCATCTCCAGCAGATGCTCCACTTCAGCGATAGAAAGATAAGAAATTTCCTTGCGGGAGATCTTGGGGGACTTGATCCCTTCTGTAGGATTCTGGGCAACAAAGCCCTGGTTCTGCAGATAACGGTAAAAAGCCCGGATGGACGCCAGCTTGCGGTTCACCGTAGCCTTGGATTTCCCTGTCTGCTTCAGTTCCATCAGATAGGCCACGACCTGTGTGTTCGTCGCATCCTTGTAGTCTTCTATACCATTGTCATTCAGGAAACGGCCGAAAGCCCGGATGTCCTGTTTATAAGCTGCCACCGTATTGCCCGACACCTTCTTGGCAGACTGTATATACTCGAGAAAATCATTAACTATCATCTGCAGGTTCTCCATTAACTCAACCAATTAAATAATCTTCCAGCATGCCTCTGACGATCCTGTCCCTTGTCAGAAGGATGGCAAGCTGGCTCTTGCCGTCCTCCAGTTTTCCCCCGATGATCATCTCATAGAGTTCTTCCAGGGGATGCTCCTCCAGGTCGATCGACTCGCTGTCATCGAGATCCCTATCACCTTGGATCAGGTCTGTACATAAGAATATATGCAGCACTTCCGTGGAATATCCTGCGGACGGCCAGGACCTGGCTAGCAGTTCGATCCTGCCGGCCCTGCAGCCGGTCTCCTCCCGCAGTTCCCGGAGAGCTGCATGCACCGGATCCTCGCCGGGATCGATCTTTCCTGCGGGACATTCGAAGAACTCTCGCTCCGCTGCCTTACGGTACTGGCGCTCCATGATGAGGCTGCCGTCCGGCTTGAGGGCCGCGATAACAACACCTTCCGCATGCTCCACGATCTCCCGGGCAGCGGGACCGCAGGCTGCGGTCACCAGGTCCTCCCTGACGCGGATCAGTTTTCCATTATATACAACATCCGAACGGATCGTTTCTTCCTCGAGCGACATGATATCCTTCTTCCCCTGCGTTCCCCGCATCTTTTTATGTTGATCCGCGGAAACCGCACACTTTACAATATTATAACACTCGTAAACCCTGTTGAAAACATATATTTGCCCTGCGGGAGAAAGTTTTCCTTTCTCTCGTATACTGCCCTTTCCCTGCCCTTTTTCGGTTCGGCTTCGGAACGTATTTCTGAACGCATAGAACTCACGAAAATAATTATAAAAATAAAATAATTTTTTCAATATTATCTTGAAAAATCCTTTATTTAAGTTATAATTTAGTTGTGGTTATCCCCCTGATAACCTCATTAATCTCTAATCCCAATACCCCTTTTGAACAAAGTAGACTGCACCCCTGCGGTCTATTTTGT
>OMXT01000022.1 GCA_900315125.1 uncultured Eubacteriales bacterium | reverse complement strand
GTTTTAGCCAAACATCATTATACTTGAAGATTAAGCTCTTGGCTCTTTTTATTTTTCTAATTTACACCATTATACAGGCATAACCTATTTTTTTGAAGATCTATGGCTATTTGATATAACTTTTGCCTCCTCCGGTCGTGATAAATTATATCAATTCGGGCTCTGAAGCCAAATTGATATAACTTTTGCCTCCTGCGGCGCATCGGCAGGCCTTCCGGCGGCTGGCTGGGCGGGCCGGTCAGCCGGCCGGTCGTGCCGGCACACTATTTCTCCCATTTCAGCCGGACCAGCTTCTCGATGTCGCTTTCGATGAACTTGCTGGGGGGCAGGTTCGGGTCGAACTGGACGCCGGCGCCGATATCCGGGATCCGGGGGTATGTGATGACTTCGCCGATCCGCTTCAGTGTCAGTGTCCGCTCGAAATGGTTCTGGTACACACGCTCCAGCGTTTCCCAGATCCGGTGGGAGTTCTGAAGACAGGTCATGGAGTACTCGTAGATCCCGTCGAAATTCCCGCCGGCAATGAACTTGGGCGCGGTATAGGGCATGATCAGGTTGATGGACGCGTTCCGCTCGGCATAGGCGCCGGGCAGACCTTCCAGGCTGTCGCCTCCGATGAACGGATAGCAGTCCCGCTCGTTGAGCCATACCTTGAGGGTCGGCAGGAAGTAGGCGCTGGAAACCTGGTGCCCTTCCATGAGCATGGTGTCTCGGGCTTTACCCGTCATGACGCCCACCACCAGTTCCTTCACATCCACGCCGGCTTCCCGCAGGAGTTTGTCCACAATGCGCATGCGGTAGCCTTTGTGCAGCAGATCGTCGATCAGGATCACCGGCCGGTCGAAGGACCGGATGGCCCGGGCCTGATTCTCCAGTGTGGCGAACTGCCGGGACTGGTTGATGGTAAAGCCGTTCAGATCCCGGTGGAAGTATTTCTCCGTGTGGAGCACCTTCGTCACCGTATTGGGGACAAGCACGCCGGACAGGGCTTTACCGAAGGGAACGGACATGTACGGCCCCCGCACGTCCCCGGGCTCTGTAGGCACGTGATTGATCTCCGCCACGAGGTTGATGATCTTATTGTGCACCGCACTGGTGTTGAACGAGAGCACCAGCTGCCCCGGGTAGAGGTTGTTCATGACCCGGAGCAGGTTGTTGTGAGCCGTGTCGATGGCTTTCTGCACCTCATGGCTCTTGTTCAGCGGGTTCTTGATCATGGTCTCCACATCGCGGAAAATGATCAGGGGGGACTTCATGTCCACGGCGTATACCGGCGCGGCGTGGTCCGGGGCGATGTTAACAAAGCCCTGTCTGCGCAGTATTTCGATCACTCTGGGATTCATGCCCGCCGGGTCTGCCGGATGGTAGACCGCGTAGGCGAAGTCCCTGGATATGAGCTCCGTCAGCACTTCCGTCAGCACGATCTGTCCCAGGTTGGACAGGCGGCGGGACTTGCCCGCGTACAGGAAGCCGATGACGGCGATGCCGCCGTTGGCCTGCTCCCGGATGTGGGAGGCGATGTCCAGATCGCCGAATTCCTCCAGCAGCTCGTTTGTCTCCAGACGGTGGGCGGCGGCATAGGCCAGCATCTTGCCGTCCTTCTCGTCGCTGTCGATGTGGAGGGTCCGGACCTTCTTCTGGTCCAGGTATTTTCCCAGCCGGTTCAGGTTGTAGCCCGCCTTGTGGAGCTCAGGAGCCAGAGGTTCCAGGCTGGAGAAGGAGCGGCGCTCGTAAGAGCTTATAGTGATATCTCTTGCCTGGAGCACGTGCTTGTATGCCGGCTCGCGGAGGTAGAGATTCCGGTCATAGATATAGTTCTGGGCGATGGGATCCACCAGACTGGAGATATCCCGGCCCAGGTCGATGTTTTCACGGATCCGGGTGGAGCTGATGTCCTCGTAGTACTTGGGCAGTTTCAACTTCAGCACGTGGCCTGTGATGGGGTAGCCGCCCGTGGGAGTCTCCTCCGGCGCAGCGGGCAGGGGAGCATCCGAACCCACCAGGCCGCTCATGCCCACTGCCTTGTCCGTAACATGGCGGTCCGCCCGGTTTTCTTTGGATTCCCGGGCGAATATGATGTGGTTCATGTCGTGGATGGACCAGGGCACCGGTTCCTTGCGGTAGCAGGACGCGTTGTCCACCACGTCGCTTCCCACGGCGATGTAGACTTCCCGTCCGGCCAGGGCGAGCTGCAGCTGGTGCAGATCCTCCGGGTTGGCGATGTTCACGGAGATGTCCTCCGGGAACGGGTAAATATGGGGCTCGTCCGCCACGGACATGGTCATGATCTTCCGGCGGCGGAGGCGGGGCTGTGTATTCTTGGACCAGGAGAATTCGTCCAGGGCCAGGTATACGTCCATGCCCATGTCAGCGATCTTCTTCGCCACGGCCCGGTGGCCAAGACTGAAGGGATCGAAGGTGCCGGGATAGAATGCCGCCCGACGGCGGGTCTCGAATTTGAAGGGTCCTTCCTCGGTCTCGTGACTGGAAATATACCGGTAAACGTGGTTCAGTACGGAAGCGTTATTGTAGAATTCCAGTGCGCTCTCTGTCCGCTCGGATATGAGGGAGAGCATCTTCTTGGCGTTCTCTGTGAAGAGGGTCTCTACCTGGCTGCGGGTGATCCGGTGGCTGCCGAAGATCCGCTGGGCCATGACGCGGAAAGACTCCTGACTGATGGCCGGGTCATAGTGGGCATAGGCTTTGTTCAGGAGATAAAGGATGCGCATGGCACGTCCTTCATAGACCTCCCGGCTCTCCATGAACCGCCCCTGGTAATCCGCGTAGTGCTCCGTCATGACGCCCAGGGTGTTGATGGCGGCGCTGGCGGACTTGCTGCTGGCGTTCTCTATGGAAGACCGGAGCATGCTGATGCACTCGTCCAGTTCCTTGGGAGGCAGGTGCAGCAGGAATACCCCGAGATAGTCGGGGATGTAGCTTGCGTACTGGTAATCTTCCAGCTCCAGTCCGTTGAAAAGCTCTACGGCCAGCTCGTTGCGCCTTGCGTAGGACATGCGGTCCACGATCTCAAGGAGTGCCCGGCCCGCGGCCTTGCGGACGGAAACGGTCTCGCTGACCTTCAGCAGGTTCGTCAGGTGGGTGGCCACGTGGAGTACGTTGGCCTGGTCGTCGGCCAGGCCGCTCTTGATCTGCCAGACCATCAGGTCGATGTTGGCGACCTTTATGATCCAGGGTGTGCCTGCCTTCAGGTCATCCAGAAACATATTAGCCTGGGTGGCGGAGAAGCGCTCCGGGCTCTCGTCGATGCCCATGACCCGGATCAGTTCCCGGGCAGTGGCGTCCGCGGCAGGGTTCCTGGGGCTGTCGCCTGCAGCCGCCGGGGATCCGGTCTGTTCGTTAACGGGCACAAATGACTTTGTTATTTCCTCAGCGCCCTGGTCCAGAGGACTCTCCCTGCGTTTGCCGCTGCGCCCCGGCTCCGGCTGCAGGGCCTCTGCCTGCTGGCGCTGAAGGCTCAGGCGGTCCAGGCGGATGGCGTTCTCGGTCAGGGGCACGTCGGTGGCTGCGCCGGATCCGAATCCGTAGAGCATGTAGCTGCGGGCCCGGACGGCGGCGACGCGGCGGCTCATGGAGCCCCGGGTCATGGCGGAGTCGATGAAGTTCATGGCCGTATTGCGGAAGCTTGGGGTAAAGAACCGAAGCTCGATATCCGTCAAAGTCTTGAGCAGCACGATATATGTCTCGTCATCACAGCTGGTGTCCTGGTACCATTTCTCCAGCACGTCGATGTAGCGGTGGCGGCAGTAGGGACGGCAGCTGTACAAAGTGGAGCGCACGTAGCTGTTCAGGCAGTTTGACGTCCAGAAGCGGTGCTGGTCCGTGAGCTTGCGGTCGGGATGGATGATCTTCTCCACGTACTGCGCGAACAAAGACACGTTTGTGGTTACATTGTCCGGAAGTTCCACGTCATCGGGCAGCTCCTTCTTGTAATCCTCGCGGTATGTGCCCGTGACATTGCCCATGAGCTCGGCGGCCCGGGAGCGGATGTCGCCTTCCCGGTGGGCCAGCAGCTCACAGAGGAATTTCATGGTCATCTGCTTCTGGCGCTCGGTCAGGTAGGTGTTGTACTCACCCAGGATGTTCAGGTAGGTCCGCTGATTCCTCCAGTTATGCTCGCTCCGCGCCGCCTCGATGAGGCTGCTGAATTCCTGCTCCCCGTGGAAGCGGCTCATGAGCCTGATATTATGGTCGATGGCGGCAAATTTCAGCTGTTCTGTGATCTGGTCGCCCTCCAGAAAAACCATTTCCCGGTGGATCTTCTGAGGCTGCTGCTCCGGCTGCTGGGGCACAGGCCGGTCGTCCTCGGCGCTGCTGGTCCTGGCATGCCAGGAGCCGGTGACCGTATCGGGCAGGTCGGTCTGTACGCCCTGCTCCTTCATGTAATCTTCGAAATCCTTGAGCTTGGCGTATACTTTCTGGTACCGCCTGCGCTTAGCCTCGTCCACGTCGTCCAGCTTGTTCAGGATCACGTCAAAGGAATCCTTCAGCGTGTAGAACTGAATGATTTCCTGGCCTTTTTCTCTGTGGCTCTTGACCCGGAAGTCGGAGTAAATGAGGATCAGTGATTCTATGGACAGATTCTCAAGCTCCAGATCCCATGTGGAATGGTTCGCGGCGATGTGGCCGATGGAAGGCAGGCCGAACCGCTCGTAGCACCGGTCGGTGTAGTAGTAGTGCAGGTAGGGCACCCGCCGCTCTTCCCCTGGCCGGCAGCCGTACTTGCCGATGTCGTGGCCCGCCGCCGCGCCGGAAACGATGCCCAGATCTATGGGCACTTCTGTCTGGGCCAGCTGCCGCGCCACCCACATGGCCACGTAGTGGACGCCGCTAATGTGTCCCAGTGTGTTAAAGGGTGTGATGTCCACGCCGATGCGCATGAACTCGTATATGTATTTGCTGCGAACCAGATGGTGGAGCTTGAGGTACTCTCTCGAATATCCGCCTTCTTCTATTTCTCTGTCCGTAAGCAAAGTCATGTCCCGCGTCGGATCGAAGGGCAGGCTGCTTCTCTCGTAGTCGAACAGCCCCCGCAGGATCTGCAGCAGCAAAGTCCTGCCCCGGTGGAATTCTTCTGTGTCTTCCGGTTCTCCCATGGCGGGGAAAAGCTGGGCAAGGAGCCAGTCGTAGCAGTGGGCCAGCCAGCACAGGGCCGGGTCGGGGGCAGGGGCTTGCGCTGCCGCGTTTGCCGCGCCTGCCGTTCCGCTTGCACCAGTCTGGTTTGCCGCGCCGTTTGCATTTGATGCGCCTGCCGTTCCGTTTGCGTTTGCGGCACCGCTCGCCGTTCCGCCTGCGGGCAGGATCCTGGGCCTTGGCGCCGGCGCGGGCGTCAGTTCATCGAACCGCTCTATTGCGATCTGCGCTGCTTCTAACATGGGAAACCGGCCGTCCGGCAAAGCCGCCAGCGCCAGTTCCGTTGCCATGGATTTCAGACCTGCCTGCTGAAGGCGCGCGGCAGCCGCGCGCCGGTCCGATCCCATTTCTTTCAGAAAAGCCCTGTCTGTGAGTGATTTATTCAGGGCTCTGTATATTGATTCTCTCATTGTACCGTACTCCCGCTGTACTATGTAAATTTTCTCTTTTATGAAATTATATCACAGTTCCGTTCATCGCACAGCCCCTGGTACGTAAGGAAATAGACTGCATATTTTCCGGTTTTGCTTCCAATCGTGTTACAGTTAGGAGTGACCTGAAAGAAACTGATGGTTTCCGTGGCGACGTCGAAGGCGGATCCGCGAAAACTGCCGATCTCGCCATTTAGCCGGCTGCGTCGCCACCGTGATCCGATGATTTTCCAGATCAGCCCCTCTGTCACCAGTCCCTCTGCCGTCCCTCACACCGAAACTCCACCGCGAACCCGATCTCGTGAATCCGTTCGCTGCATTCGTGAATCCGTTCGCCGCATCTTTATGATTATCTCATTTGCGATTATCTCACGAGCAACTCCCCGTGCACCTGCCAGCACATCTGTGGTATAATCGGGACATGAAACTCCAGATCATTTCCTGCAATCCATGTAATGAACCTCTGCCCATGCCGGAAGAGGAAGTAGAACAGCGCCTGACCATTTCTTCATGCGGACAGGTGTGGTTTGCTGCGCGCAGTTTCCGGCAGCACCAGGCGGGTCAGGGCACCATCTGGTTCCGGCATGTGGGCATCGGCAGGTGGAAGGCGGAGCACATCATCAACTGTTTCGCCGGGTACCTGATCAAGGATTACCGGGCGACGTGGTGCGATGGCGGTGACTGGAGTGCGGTAATTACAGATGATGAAGGCCGCAGGATCTTCGCCCGGGGTCAGCTGCGGGGCGGAGTGACATACCGCCGCGCGGACCTGTCCCAGCTCATCCGGCGGATCGTTCCGATCCGGGACATGTGGGTCTTCGACGCGGCGACGGGGCCAGACTACGCCGGGATCACGGCCATACAGGGCTTTGTTCGGAAATGGCAGCAGGCGTTCCGGGAGGGGCGCCCCGAGATCGCAGGCGGGAGCATAGACTTCGGCGCCGCCTGCCTGGCCTGTGGATTCAACATGGATGACGGCGCGGAGTTCGCCCGGCGCTGCCGCAGCGGCGATCCCGGGAAATGCGCGGATCTGGAAGTGCTGGGAGCAGGGATCTATTCCCGGTGGCACCAGGTGATTCGGGAGCACGGCGATCTGATGCGCGGGGAGAACAGGGAGTGGTTCATGGCGGCGCTGGAGCATCTGGGGGAGCTGGCTGGGGAACGAAGCCGGGACCGGCTGCAGAAAGGAGTAATATGAAGATAGTAGTTCTTGACGGATATACCGAAAATCCCGGGGATCTTTCCTGGGAGCCCATATCGTCTCTCGGAGAGTTTACCGTATATGACCGGACGCCGGACGATGACACGGATCTGATCATCCAGCGCGTCGGCGACGCGGACATACTGGTGGCCAATAAAACGCCGGTGACCCGGGAGGTACTGGACGCCTGCCCGTCCATTCGGGCCATCGCCATACTTGCAACCGGATACAATGTGGTGGACTATGAGTATGCAGCTGAGAAGGGTATCCCGGTGATGAACGTGCCTGCTTATGGTACAGAAATCGTGGGCCAGTACGCCGTCAGCCTTCTTATGGAGATATGCTCCCACATCGGGGAGCACAGCGCTTCGGTCCACGCAGGCGAGTGGGAGCATGCCCAGGACTGGTGCTACTGGAAGTACCCTATGATTGAGCTCGCGGGCAAGACGGCGGGCATCATCGGACTTGGACGGATCGGCCGCACCACCGCACGGATCCTGGGAGCTCTGGGCATGAAGGTCCTGGCTTATGACGCTCATGAGAACCAGGAAGGTGCCCGGCTTGCCGCCTATGCGCCTCTGGGTGTGCTGCTGGAGATGTCCGATGTGATCTTCCTTCATTGTCCGCTGTTTCCTGAAACGGAAGGCATCATCAACCGTAACACCATCGCCCGCATGAAGGACGGTGTGATCATTATCAATAACAGCAGAGGTCAGCTGGTGGTGGATCAGGATCTGGCGGACGCGCTCAACAGCGGAAAAGTCTACGCTGCCGGTCTGGACGTCATGTCGGAGGAGCCGATCCGCGGGGACAACCCCCTTCTGACCGCGAAGAACTGCATCATCACGCCTCACATTTCCTGGGCGGCGAAGGATGCCCGGCAGCGCATCATGGACATGACGGCGGATAATATTCAGTCATTTATGGAAGGCCAACCGAAAAATGTAGTAAACATGTAGCATGGGCATGTGATGTCCCCATGTCGGGCGGTCGGATCAGTCCAGTTATGCATGAAAGAAGCCGAAAAAGCAAAAGTTATATCAAGCAGTCAATGATGGATCGAAAAATATACTTTGCCGGATCGGTAACAAGCAAAAATTATATCGAATATATCTGAGCGTGCAAAAAAATATACTTTAATCGAAGTACCGCCTATATTTTTGTTGCTGTCGCCAACGGTATAACGAAAAAGTTATATCAGGCGATTATGAAGGCAGCAAAAGATATACTATTAGTCTGGATGAAGCTGGAATAAAGACTATGCTGCGGCGAAAGATATATCAATCTCGCCGTAAAGGTCAGATTGATATAACTTAGCGGTTTCGTGATAGACAAATGTTATATCAAAACGCTGATTAACTTTAATAAAATATAATTTTTGATCCGATTCGTACCAAGATGCGAGTCAGCTGATGAGAGCCGGATTGTTGGAAGAAAAATCGAAAGCAGACGCAGGTGGAACAGGCAGAAAGGAGAGCAGCATGTGGGCATATGACAGCGTTTTCTATCAGATATATCCGCTGGGAATGACGGGGGCGCCCTTTGAAAATCCCGGCGCCCCCGGATCGGACCCGTGGAAGGCGGCGGGCGAGCCGGGCGGCGCGGTGCAGGAACAGGCGAGCGCCCCGTCCGGCGTCCCGCAAGATCCGTCCGGCAAACCAGATGGCGCTCCAACCGGCGCTCCGCTGCCTCGCCGCATTCTTCAGGTGCTGGACTGGATCCCCCATCTGCAGAAGCTGGGAGTGGACGCTGTGTATTTTTCGCCGGTCTTCGAGTCCGACACTCACGGATATAATACAAGGGATTACCGGCAGATTGATCAGAGACTGGGGAGCGAACAGGACTTTGTACGGGTATGCCAGGCACTGCATCAGGCAGGGATCCGGGTGATCCTGGACGGGGTGTTCAACCACGTGGGACGGGGATTCTGGGCTTTTCGGGATGTGCAGCAGCAGAAGTGGGACAGCTCGTACCGGGACTGGTTCTGCCTGAACTTTGACGGGGATTCCGCCTGGGGCGACGGCTTCTGGTACGAAGGCTGGGAGGGCTGCTACGACCTGGTCCGCCTCAACCTGCGCAACCCGGAAGTCACTCGCTACCTGCTGGACTGCGTGGATTACTGGATCGACACCTTCAGCATCGACGGGCTGCGGCTGGATGTGGCATACATGCTGGACCGGGACTTCCTGCGGATGCTCCGGGCGGAAACGTCACAGAAGAAACAGGATTTCTTCCTGCTGGGGGAGATTCTTCACGGGGATTACCGGGAGATCATGAACGACGGCATGTGCCACTCCGCCACAAACTACGAGTGTTACAAAGGCCTGTATTCCAGCTTCAACAGCCGGAATCTCTTTGAGATCTGCCATTCCCTCCAGCGCCAGTTCGGTCCGGATCCCTGGTGCCTTTACACGGGGATGCACCTTATGAATTTCGTGGACAACCACGATGTGTCCCGCATCGCCAGCATATTGACGAACCGGGAGCATCTGCCTCTGATCTATACGCTGATGTTCGGCATGCCCGGCATGCCCATGATCTACTATGGAAGCGAGTGGGGAGCACCCGGGAGCAAGGACCAGGGTGACCCGGCGCTGCGGCCGGCATTCCAGCTGCCCCAGTGGAACGATCTGACGGAGCATATCGCCCGGCTGGCGGCAGTCCGGCATGATGCTCCCGCCCTGAAATACGGCAGCTACAGTCATCTGCTGCTGACGAACTGCCAGTGCGTGATCGAAAGGGACCAGCCGGGTGTGGACCGGGTGCTTGTCTGCGTCAACCTGGATGAAAATGAGTATACTGCCCGCTTCGACGCCCATGCGGCAAGCGCCATCGATCTTCTGAACGGCGGGCATGTCAATCTGACAGACGGACTCAGAATGCCGCCTTATTCCAGCATGATGCTCCGCCCGGAACTTTAGAAGGCATATCAGGAGGCTTATATGGATGGAATACACATTCCCCAGTATACAGTGACAACAGAAGAAGAGGGCATGTTCCAGGATGATCTTCTGGCGGGGCTGAACGACGCCCAGAAGGAGGCGGTGACGACGACGGAGGGCTGCGTGCGGGTCATCGCGGGGGCAGGATCAGGCAAAACCAGGGCTTTGTCCCGGCGGTTCGCGTACCTTGTGATGGAGGCGGGGATCCTTCCGGAGAACATCCTCTGCGTGACATTCACGAACAAAGCCTCGGCTGAGATGCGCTCCCGGATCCACCGGCTGACCGGAGACAACGATACCGGCTATATCAACACGTTCCACGGTTTCTGCGTCTCCGTGCTCCACGAGGACAGCAACGAGGTCCAGTACCCGAAGAACTTTCTCGTTCTGGACAATTCCGACATTGACCAGATGCTGGAGATCATATACGAGGAGCGGAATCTGACCCTGCGGGACATGACATACAGCCGGGCCCGGGACATGATCGAGATCCAGAAGCTCAAGCGCAAGCCGGACTATTACCTGGACATGATCGACATGTCCCTGGACGCGTTGAAGCAGAAATATGAAGAAGCGAAGAGCACGGACGACGTCATTTTCTACGGATATCTCTATCAGGAAAAGAAGAATTTCGGCCTGGATTACAACGACCTGATCAAGTTCACCCTGTACATTTTCCGCCGGAACGCGGAGGTCCGCCTCAAGTGGCAGCAGCGGCTGGAATACATCATGATTGACGAGTTCCAGGACATAGACGACCTGCAGTACGAGCTGATGCGGGTGCTGGCGGACTATCACCGGAACCTCTTTATCGTGGGCGATCCGGACCAGACAATCTACACCTGGCGGGGCGCCAACATCCGCTACCTCATGGACTTTAAAAAGGACTTCCCGGACACGAAGGACATCATGATGATGCAGAATTACCGGTCCACGCCTCAGATCACGGCTTGCGTCAATTCTCTGATATCAAAGAATCATTTTCGAATCGACAAAGCCCTGATCCCCACGCGTCCGGCCGGTCAGCCTGTGCTGTGCCATTATGCCAAGAGCGACCGGGACCAGGCAGACTGGATTTTGTCCGAGATCGATAAGCTCCATGGCCGCGGCGTGCCCTACCGGGACATCACCGTGCTCTACCGCGCCCACTATCAGACCCGGGCCCTGGAGACGGAGTTTATAGAAAAGAAGGTTCCCTATACGATCTACAGCGGCGTCCGGTTCTTCGACCGGATGGAGATCAAGGACGCGCTGTGTTATCTCAGGATTATCGCCTACCGGGACGACCTGTCCTTCCGGCGGATCATCAACCAGCCGAAGCGCAACATCGGCAAGCGGCGGCTGGGATTTCTGGAGGAATACGCGGCAGCTCACGGGTGCTCCCTGTACCGGGCGCTGGAGCAGAATGCGGAGGAAGAGCTCTTTAAGAACACCGGCGCCCGCAAGTTCCTTTTGCTGATCGACGGGCTGTCCGGCGAGTCGGCTTCTATGACGATCTCCGATCTGCTGTCCGCGGTCCTGGACCGCAGCGGCTACGAAAAGATGATGCGCACCGAGGGCAGCCAGGAGCGGCTGGACAACCTGGCGGAGCTGAAGGCCAGCGTTTATGATTTTGAAACGTCCTTCGGCGAAGACTGCTCCCTGGATTATTATTTGTCTCGGGTCGCGCTGCTGTCCAACGCGGACGCGGTGTCTTCCGGAGCATCGCCTGCCGGGGCGGAACCGTCCGGACCGGCGCCTTCGGATGCGGCAGGCAGGACAGATGCGGCAGGCGGGCCAGATGCCGATGCCGCCGACATCCCCGAGCCCGCCGCCGATAAGGTAAAATTCATGACGGTTCACGCAGCCAAGGGACTGGAGTTTCCCTACGTCTTCCTGTGCGGCATGAACGAAGGCATTTTCCCGAGCCGCCGCGTCATGACTCTGGCGGCGATGGAGGAAGAGCGCAGACTGGCCTTTGTTGCCATGACAAGGGCAGAGAACGGACTGTACCTTTCCGAGGCGGAAGGGCGGTCCTTCGACGGGTCGCCCATGTATCCTTCCCGGTTCCTGTTGGACATAGACCAGGAGCTGATGGAGTTTACCCACGCGCCCTCGGAATCCCTGATCCAGGCAGCCCAGCGGCACATCAGCATTGCGTCCCGGAAACTCCTCGATGAAGACCCAGAGCAGCTGTTCCCGGAGGGCACCCGGGTTCATCACCAGATCTTCGGTGACGGAACGGTCACTGCCCTGGACATGGACAAGCGGGTCGTTACTATCCAGTTCGATACCATCCGCACGCCCCGGCGCATTTCCTTCAAGGCGGGAATCCGGCGGATCGAATGAGTGAGTGTGCGGCGTTGAGTGTGCGGCGTATGGAATACGGCTGGCAGCTGGGGGAGCAGATAGGACTGGTATCCGGCGGATCAGGCTGGCATGCACGCGTCGGTCTTGACTGGGCAGGAAAGCACGCCTGGGTTACTTTGGGCGACGCAGCGCGGCAGAAGCGCCACGGGATCCCGCTGTTTTCGAGGTGATGCGGCCAAGTATATAGCGAGATCAGCACTTTTCGCAGAATTACTGCCGGCGTCGCCCCGGGATCCCGCTGTTTTCGAGGCGATGCGGCCAAGTATACAGCGAGATCAGCACTTTTCGCAGAATTACTGCCGGTGTCGCCCCGGAATTCCGCTGTTTTCGAGGCGATGCGGGTTATGCCTGTATAATGGTGTAAATTAGAAAAATAAAAAGAGCCAAGAGCTTAATCTTCAAGTATAATGATGTTTGGCTAAAAC
>OMXT01000056.1 GCA_900315125.1 uncultured Eubacteriales bacterium | reverse complement strand
GATGCTCAAGACCATAGGTCAGCTGACACTGGAACGCGACTTTCTTCAGGATTGCTTTCGCCAAAGCGGTATCCCCGTCCCCAAAAAAGATCCAGAGAAATAGCGGCTTGTCGATCCGCAGGCAGTGCGAGCTAATCGGACTGAACCGGAGCACAGTTTACTATGCTCCCAAGGAACCCACGGAGGAATACCGGCAGTGGATCGAGCTGGTCATGGAGAAGATTGACTACTGGCATACCAGGATGCCTTATCTGGGTGCCAGAAGGCTCTCCGCCAAGCTTAAGAAGGTCGATCATATCAACGCCGGAAGGAAGCTCGTACGCCGTCTGATGCGCGAAATGGGGATTCGTGCCATCTGCCCCAAAGAGAACCTGTCCCTGCGTAACTTCAAGGAGCCCATCGTTCCTTACCGGCTGAGAAACAAGACGGTCTGCTTCCCGAACCAGGTTTGGTCCATCGACATCACATATATCCGCATGTATCATGCTCACATGTACCTGACGGCCATCATCGACTGGCACAGTCGCATGATCGTCGGCTGGAACCTGTCCGATACACTGGACACCATGTATGTTATCCAAGCGGTCAAAGACGCAGTCGCAGCGCATGGAGTACCTACATATATCAACAGCGATCAAGGATGTCAGTTCACCAGTTCCGAATACAAAAATCTGCTGGCAGATCTAGGCATCATTCAGAGCATGGACGGGAAATCCCGCTGGGCCGACAACATAATGATCGAGCGCTGGTTCCGCAGCCTGAAGGTCGAGGAAATCTACCCGAACGAGTACCGTTCCCCCAGGCACCTTCGCAGCAGGATCGGCGACTACATCCAGCAGTACAACACGGAGCGTCCGCACTCCACTCTCGAGAACGAGACTCCGGCCAGCGTCTACTACCGGTCCTTCTCTCCGGAGGCTCGCTCCGAGAGAGCCCTGCCGGCTGCTTAAGCACGCCACTTACAGGAATCGCCTGTAAGGAGATACTAGCGACTAAGTTCACGATAAAAATTCGTGTTCTGGTCTTGACAAGGGGACCACTTTACAGGACATCGGTAATGTCAATATATTCTTCTGTAATACCCAGTGTAGTATAATCAGCGTCAACTACAAGATAACAGTGATCCCAATGCTTTACATTAACGTATTTGCGTAATGCCGGTGAAGTTCGAAACTTGAGCCGTGTGCCTCGGAATGTAAAGAACGTATACGATCCCGTGCTTGTGAGGATTGCCGTATTCGTTTCATTCGTCATAATACGGGCCCTCCTGATTCATATTAAAGTTTGGCTGTGAAGTGTATAAATGCGGGATATTCTGCTGTAGTTAAATAATAAGTGAACCTGTGGCGCATGACAAGGGTGAATGCCGCATACAAAATAGGTATTCAATTCATTTTAAGCTATTCGTACGTTGATCAAGTCCCGACTGGGCGTGGTTACGGCCCAGTCAGGACTTTGCTGCAGTACAGAACCCTCGCTAGCTACGCAAATAAATGAACTTATGATTATGCGGATCGAGCAGCTGCACCATTACCCATTGCCGGTGGAATGTAATTTTCAGCGTTGACGCATACCTCGGATTTCCAGAAACAGTTCCTTAATCGCAGCCACCAGCTTCTGATCATACCGCGTTCCCATCACTTCGAAGGGAAATCTGCGGAACAGAGCATACCCTGCTGTAATGCCAGCCATATATAAAATGACATCAAACGTATCAAAGAAACCTATTGCGAATATGCCCTGAATCAATTCTATTGATAAGGAGAGAAGCAGACCACGCTTCAGCATGGAGCCAAATTCCCTGTTTCGCATAAAATAGCCCATTGGTATAAATAGAAGAACATTGGCGGCACTTTGAAATATCATTTCCGGCTGTGTCAGGTCTCTCATGCTGCGCAGCGGATTGAAAATAAACACGTGTTCCAAACTGTCTCTTCCGAAGAGAATCATAACAAGAAGAAAGAAATACGTGATTTCCAATATCAGGAAAACATGCGCTTCTATGCCGTTAAATAAAATCAGGTACAGAAGCGTCATGGCTCCCACCGTACACCCAAACCAGAGGGCGTAGAATGCCCCGTCACTGTCTGGGTAATAGATCGCTGCGATCTCGGAGGTAACATAATAGTTAAGTAGAAAGCCAACAAGAATGCCGCCAACGAGGACAATTACAGTTTTCAGCAGAAGCAGCAAAACCGGTTTCTGTTGTTCCTTTCCTGAATATCGCATTTATTTCACCACTTTGCCGTTTATATCTGCCGCAAGCCAACTTCCAAATGAGGGCTTTGGGACATAAAAACGAAGTTTATAAGTGCCTTTCCCTTTACTCCAGGTTACGGTTGCATTTCCCTTTCCAGTCTTTGTGATTTCATTGCCCGTGTAATCATATTTTCCATCAGTTCCTTTTTTATATAATTGTATGTGAAGCTTAGCTGGTGCTTCGGATGTTGTTGTATGTTTAACAGTAAATTCTGATTTAGAAGTTAGTGAGAACGAGCTAATGCTCATTTTGTCCCTTATCATCTCACCTTTATATGTCATCAATGTGGTTGCAGCATAACTGATAGTTGCGAATATTAATAAAATGCAAGAAAGTATAATATATATGCGTAACAATCCATTAATTCTTCTTTTTATCTTCATAATTCACCTCTCTTACTAACAAAAAATATCTATTGTTGATCCAACACACTAATTTTAGTTCTAAAATATACTTTTTGTCAATATATAAATTAATATTTCGCGTTAAGGAAAAATATATTATGATTTTTCAATAATTTTATTTGATCGTTCGCAAAGCATGAACGTGATAATAATGGGGTCAGAATCCCGGATTTACGAATGTGAAGATTGCAGTGGATGTCCTTATCTCGGAAAATGTTACAAAGGAAAATACAGCAAGAAGCTCTAGATTTCTCCACAATTTGACGCTTACCGAACGGAAAGCGAAGCGAATATTACTTCCGATGAGGGAGTTCAGCTGCGGGTGAACCGATCAATCCAGGAAGAAGGTGTCTTTGGTGTGACGAAGCAGGATATGGGATCTACCCGTTTAGTGACACGAAGAAAAGAGATGGTAACCACAGAATATCTGCTCCTCGCGTTCGGATTCGACATGAACAAATTGCATCATCGAATTTAGGAAGGTAGATTTGGCAATCTCTTTTTAAACTGAAAAAAGCATCATAAACGGACAAGAATCACTTCGCAACGAGAATACCTCGGACCTTAATTTAAGTTATGTAAAATGCACACTCTTCCTCCTCATTTCAGGTTGAGCAGGAAATCCCGCACTGCCTGGAATGAGGTGGATATGAAAAGGGCTGCCTCAGAAGGTAAATTCAACCTTTCTGAGACAACTCCTTCGTGACTTAGATTCACCGTATCTTATCTTTATTCACATCGATCTTGCTCACCGTGTTCTTGCGATAGGGCTTGAACAGCAGGCTCAGTGTCTTATTGAAGGCGATGAAGCCTACAGTCGTAGGCAGGATATATCTTGCCTGGTGCCGGGCTTTGAACTCCCGCTCTCTGCCGCCGAAGCCCACGATGCCGCCCTCCTTGATGCAGGTGATCAGGTCGTTATTACATCGGATGGGCCGGTCGAACTCTGTCCAGGCGGTACCCACGTATTTGGATCTGTGAGCGTCGGAGCCGCCGGTGCATGGAAGGCCGTATTTCTTCGCCAGCTCCTGCGCCTTGATGTTGGCGCTTGCCAGCTCGCAGGTATTCAGTCCCTCCACGAAATCCACGTGCTTCATCAGGTCCGGATGGCGCTGGATCTTGCCGAAGAACATGGCGCTGGAGCTGCGCATCCCGTAGGGATGGGCTACGCCCAGCACGCCGCCGTAGTGATGGACGATGCGGATCAGCATTTCCACCCGCAGTCCCCGTACGGAAAGCAGCTTTAGATGAACGTGATCCGGCATGATCACGAGAAAATGTCCGGCGTCTCTCGTATCGTATTCTATCCCACGAAGAACGGTAAAGTGCTTCGGCATATGTGCCCGGTGCTCGTACCAATACTGGTATCCTCGGTAAGAATCGTGATCGGTAACCAGCATCCCGTCGAATCCCTGATCCTTCAGCAGCTGACAGTACTGCTTGATGGGAATATGGGAATCAATGGATCCCTCGCTGGTGTGACAATGCATATCAAATCTCAAATGATATCACTTCCTTTAGTCTCTCTGCGCCCGGTCCGGGCAGCTGCATCCAAGATTGATTTGCCCTTATATTAAATTTACCACCGCTATGCCGGTCAATCAACATGATTAAATGAAATTAATTTCAAAGAAAAGAAATATTCTGTCTGTGAATAATGTCGCTAGACTAGGCCTGTGATATAATGTTAAATCATAATAAGTATATTCAGAATAACAAAGCACGATAGGAAAGGAGCAGCGTAATGGCTGAAAATATCAGGATTGGATTTATTGGGTTTGGGTCCATGGGGCAGGCGATCTGTGACGGATTGATTCGCACGGGGACGGTTCCGCCAGCCTGCATCTGCGCCAGCGGCAGGAACCAGGAAAAGCTCAGGGATAACACTCAGAAACGGGGCATTGCTGCCTGCGAGTCCACGGCGGCGGTGGTAAGTGCCTCGGACATCGTGCTCCTGTGCGTCAAACCGAATCAGGTAAAGGAAGCTCTGAGCCCGGAGGCGCTCGGGGTGGACGCGGAGGCTCCCGGGGCAGCGGAGCGGGCGGCAGAGATCCTTTCTGACAAAGCCCTGATCTCTATCGTTTCCGGATTCGATTATGACGCGTGCCAGAAGTTCCTGCCCGCGGAATATCACCACCTGAGCACCATCCCCAACACGCCGGTGGCATCCGGCCAGGGCGTCTTCGTCTGTGAGCAGAAACACTCACTGACAGAGGAACAACTGGCAGCCTTTAAAGACGTATTCTCTCAGATCGCCATCCTCGAGTTCCTGCCCACAGAACTAATGGGGCCGGCAGAAGTCATCGCCGGATGCGCACCGGCTTATGCTGCAATGATGATCGAAGCCCTGGGTGATGCGGGAGTAAAGTTCGGCCTCAGCAGGGATACGGCGTACCGCTTGGCCGCCCAGATGATGGCAGGGACGGGAGCGCTGGCCGTCCAGACCGGACAGCATCCCGCGGCAATGAAGGACGCGGTCTGTACACCGGGAGGATCCACAATCGTAGGGGTCCAGTCTCTGGAACGCAGCGGGTTCCGCTCCGCACTGATCGAGG
>OMXT01000010.1 GCA_900315125.1 uncultured Eubacteriales bacterium | reverse complement strand
TCTGCAGATCGACGGAGCTCATAACGCAAACGCTACCGCAAGAGAAGCATGGAAGGTAATGCCGGAGCTGATCGTACAGCACGCCATCAACTCCCTGTTCTCCGAGAAGGTAGGAATCAAACCGGAGAACATCTCCCTGTCAACCGTACCGCCGGATGCAGCTCCTGCTCCCGCTATGTACCTCGACCTGCCCTACGCTGTAGCGCTGAGACAGATCTGCAACAGATACAAGATGAGAGCACAGCAGACGACCAAGTATGTATGCTCCTCCGTAAGAGAAGCTACCGTAACTCACGTTATGAACATGGTCATCTCCAAGCTGACAAGCGCTGACATCCAGTCCACCATCACACCGGACGAAGGACGTAACGTTCCCTGGCACATCTACAACATGGAAGCCATCGACAACGCCAAGCAGGCTCTGGTTTACATGGACGGCATGAGAGAGATGGTTCAGCTGAACATGGATCCGGACGGCCCTCTGATGAAGAGCGCAAGAGAGATCAAGGAAAGAGCTACACTCTTCATGGAAGAGATCGTAGAAGTAGGCGGTTACTTCAACGCGGTTGAGCAGGGATTCTTCGTAGACTCTGCGAAATACCCCGCACGCAACGGCGACGGTATTGCCCGTAAGATCAAGGGCGGCGTAGGCTATGGATTCATCTTCCCGAGAGAAGAGGACTACATGGCTCCTGTAACGGCTCACTACGGATACAACAACGTTGAGCAGTACGGCGGAGATCCTGAGAACCCGTCTGCACTGATCGGCGGATGCACATTCGAAGACAGAAGCAAGATCGTTTACATCGACGAGCTGGATGAGACAGATAACGTCAATGTAAGACTTGAGAAGGTTAAGAAGTACTATGACGGCGAAGCAATCAAGCCTGAGATGGAATGGTGCGGAGACGGCGTAGTCATGCTGACCATGATGGTTCCGTCCAACGTCAGAACTGCTGAGGCTACCGGCCTGCAGATCGCTGAGAAGATGGGACTGGATTCACCGGAAGTCATCTCCAAGGAGATCATGCATCCGGCAGAAGGTACAAGAATCGAGATCAAGGGCAAGGTACCTTTCGATGTAGATCCGAAGAGCCTGGTACTTCCTCCGCCGCCGCATCACCTGGCAGACGAGATCCTGTACAAGGAATTCAAGGATCATCACATGAGAGTTGTCTGCGGAACTGTTGGAGACGACGAGCACTCCGTAGGACTGCGTGAGATCATCAACATCAAGCACGGCGGAATCGAAAAGTGGGGAATCGAAGTTAACTACCTCGGAACATCCGTACCTGTTGAGAAGCTGGTTGACGCTGCGGTAGAGCTGGACGCTGACGCGATCCTGGCATCCACCATCATTTCTCACGACAATGTTCACTACAAGAACATGAAGAGAATCAACGAGCTGGCAATCGAAAAGGGCATCAGAGACAAGGTAATCATCGCTGCAGGCGGTACGCAGGTATCACCGGAAGAGGCGAGAGCGACCGGAATCGATGAAGGATTCGGAAGAGATTCTCACGGAATCGACGTTGCTACATTCCTGTGCGAAGAGGCAATGAGACGCCGCGGTGATCTTCCCGAGGGAGGACATCTCGTAGGCATCGACGAGGATGAGTAACAAAGGCTGGACCGGCGGTCTGCCGGACAGTTTCTGAAAGAACGTGACGCGGGGCGGGCTCTGGCCCGCCCCGCATTCCATTATCTGAAACATCTGTATCCGTCTGTACTATTATTTGTTATCACCTGACGCAAGGAGTATTAAATGAAAGTAGACATTTTAGTAGCTGAGATCGGATCTACAACCACTGTAGTCAACGCTTTCCGGGGCCTTGATACCGATAACCCGGTGTTCTGGGGTCAGGGTCAGGCCCCGACTTCTGTACTGGAAGGAGACGTCAGGGTCGGACTTCAGGGCGCTGTGGATGATCTCTGCAAAAATAAGGGCATCAGCAAGATCGAATACGACCAGATGCTGGCGACATCATCAGCTGCCGGCGGACTGAAGATGACCGTCCACGGACTGGTCTACGATATGACCGCCAAGGCGGCCAAGGAAGCGGCGCTGGGCGCAGGGGGCATCATCCATATGGTAACCAGCGGCAGGCTGCGCCGGACGGATATCAAGAAGATAAAAGAGATCGGCCCAAATCTGATCCTGATCGCCGGCGGCGTGGACTATGGGGAGAGAGATACCGCGCTGGACAATGCGGAAATGATCAGGAGCATGGGACTGAAGGTGCCGGTCATCTATGCGGGAAATGTAGAAAACCAGGAGGAGATGAAGCTCATCTTCGATGAAGAGAGCGGACAGCAGCTCTACATTGTAGACAACGTGTATCCCAAAATAGACATGCTCAACGTAGAACCCTGCCGGAAAGTCATCCAGCAGGCCTTTGAGCAGCACATCACCCAGGCGCCGGGTATGGAGCACGTCCGGGACATGGTCTCCGGCCCGATTATTCCAACGCCGGGGGCTGTCATGGAAGCGACGAAGGTCCTGTACGACTGCATCGGCGACCTGATGGTCATCGATGTAGGCGGAGCGACGACCGACGTACATTCCGTGGCTATAGAATCTGACAAGGTAGCCCGGATCATGAACGCGCCGGAGCCCAAGGCGAAGCGTACGGTAGAAGGAGACCTGGGACTGTACGTCAACCGCTATAAGGTCATAGAATCCATCGGCGAGGAAGAACTGCGGAAGGAATGCGAAGAGGAACTCCATATCGATCTGGACAAGACGCTGGATTCCTATGTGGCTATTCCTAAGAACGAAGACGAGTTCAAACTGGTAGAACGCCTGTGCCGGGAAGCCACATTCAAGGCAGTAGAGCGCCATGCAGGACAGCTGCGCTACATCTACGGTCCCTCCGGACGGAGCACCGTAGCTGAGGGCAAAGACCTGACCATGGTGAAATACATCGTCGGCACCGGCGGCGCCCTGACCCGACTGCCCCACAGAGTGGACATCATGTCAGAGATCTACAAGCAGAATATCACGGGCATGCGGCTGTTCCCCACGGAGCACGCAGAAGTCCTGGTGGACAATGATTACATCATGGCAAGTCTCGGCGTACTGTCCAAGACGAACCGGGAAGCTGCGATCAAGCTGCTGGAGCACAGTCTGGACATGAAGTTCCCGGAGAAGAAGCCGGAGGACGAGATCTACACGCTGAACACCAAAGCCATGCAGGAGCTGGATGAGGAGCTGGCAGAGAAAGACGCGAAAGAAGAAGAACGTAAGGAGCACATCCGCGAGATGGAGGCCCTTGGTTACGATATGAGCGCATATAAGGAAGAAAACCAGGAACCGATCGGCGGGGCAAACGCCAGAGGACCGGAGGGACAGATCCACGATCCGGCAAAGGCAGCGCTGGAGGCCGGTGCAGGAGTCGCCGGAAAATGGGAGTTCAGCGGGAATGCCGGTGCGGAATGCACACTGGACGTGGATCCCTCCAAGCCCTGGAATAACTGCAACAGAGAGTGTGACATCTGCACACACAGTCACTGTCCCAACAATCCGAGGAATCCGAAAAACAGAAACTGATACGGAAGGGAGACCGGTCAGCTGAAACATAAAGAGTATCCGGTATGGGTAGCGTCTGCGAGGCCAGGGGATCCGCTCCGGGTCCGCAGACTGGCCGGATCATTTCTTTTACGCATATTGATAAGGAGAGAATTATGTATCCCAGATTAGTCATTGATCTGAAAAAACTGCAGCAGAACCTGGACGCCGTCTCTGTGATCACGAAGGACCACGGAAACTGTTCTCTGATGATCGTTACCAAGGGACTGGCAGCGGATCCGGAGATGTGCCGCCTGGTGGCCTCGGATCCGAAGGTAGACTACATGGCAGATTCACGGGTAAAGAATCTGGCCAGCTACTGCGGCATGGCGCGGGAAAACGGCAAGAAGACCGTGCTCCTGCGCATTCCCATGCACGACGAGGTTCCGGAAGTCATTAAGTACGCGGATATTTCCTTTAACTCCGAGCTTTCCACTATCCGGCTGCTGAACAGCGCCGCCGCGGAAGCAGAGATCATCCATAATATCGTCCTGATGATCGACCTGGGCGACCTGAGAGAGGGTATTTTCTTTAAGAATGAGGACCAGATCAGGAACGCAGTCAAGGAGATCCTGTCCATGGATCACATCAACCTCTACGGCATCGCGGTCAACCTGACGTGCTACGGCGCCATCATCCCCAAGTTTGAGAACCTGTCTCAGCTTGCGGAGATCGCGGAGAAGATCGAGAAGGAATTCGGCATCGAGCTGAACATGGTCTCCGGCGGAAACTCCAGCTCTATTTATCTCATCGACAAAGGCCAGCTCCCCCAGGGGATCAACAATCTGCGCCTTGGCGAGTCTTTCCTTCTGGGGAATGACACGGCTTATGAGACGAAACTGCCGGGCACGACGGATGATACCGTCATCCTCCAGGCTCAGATCGTGGAGCTGAAGGAGAAGCCGTCCCTGCCCATCGGGGAGGTGGGCGTAGACGCCTTCGGACAGAAGCCCTATTACGAAGACAGGGGCATCATGAAGCGGGCGATCATCGCTGTGGGTAAGCAGGACACAGATCTTGACAGCATGACGCCGGTGGATGAGCAGATGGAGATCATGGGCGGAAGCTCAGACCATACGATTCTCGATGTGACTCACTGTGACAAAGACTATAAGGTCGGGGATATCGTATCCTTCAAGCTGGGCTACGGCGGCATGCTGAAGAACGCCACAAGCCCCTATGTAACGAAGTACTACGTTAAGTAGTCTGTCTTACCTGCATGCAGGAGCTGCCTGGGGCGGCAATATTACCTCCGGGCGGCTCTTTTTATAACAATTCGGATCATGGCCGGTCAGGGCTTTGTTACAGAAAAACAAATTGAAGTACAATTAGAAGCAAAATGCGTGACAAATCAACCAAACAGGTATATAATTTTGGTACTCATTGTGTATGTATGAACATTAATTTTGGAAAAGGAGAGTAATTAATGGACGCGAAAGACATTAAGGACATCCTGGTTGTCAACCCGGGATCAACATCCACTAAGATCACCATCTATACAGATCAGTGCACCAAGATCGCTTTTGAGGAGAACATCGTTCATGACGAGAAGAAGATCCTCGAGTTCCCCAACGTAGCTTCTCAGAAGAACTATCGTAAGGGAATCATTCTTGGCGAACTGGACATCGCAGGATATGACACGGACAATCTTACTGCAGTTGTAGGCCGCGGCGGCATGCTGTTCGGTCTCCAGGGCGGCGGATATAAGATCAACAAGAAGATGTACACCGAGATGGCAAGCCCCAAACTGCCGCAGCACGCGTCCAGCCTGGGAGCTCTTCTGGCTTACTCCATCGCGGAGCCTCTGGGAATTCCTTCTTATATCTATGACTCCACCATGGGATGCGACCTGCTGGATATCGCCAAGGTTACCGGTATCGCCGAGATCGAGAAGTACGGCGCGACACACCTGCTGAACTCCAGAGCCCAGGCGATCAAATATGCTAAGAAGCAGGGCAAGGACTATAAGGAAATGAACTTCATCAACTGCCACATGGGCGGCGGAACGACCGTAAACGCCATGAGAGGCGGCAAGGTCATCGATGTTGCTGCATATGATGACGGTCCTATGGCGATGGAGCGTTCCGGCGGAGTACCTCTGCTGCTGTTCAAGGATCTCTGCTTCGACGGCAAGCACACGGAAGAGGACATGGAGAAGCTGATCGCAGGCAAGGGCGGCGTTTACTCCTATCTGGGAACCAAGGACGCGAGAGAAGTTGAGAAGATGATCGACGAGGGCGACACCTACGCTGAGATGATCTACGAGGCAACTGCTTACCAGGTAGCTAAGTCCATCGCGGGACTGTCCTGCGCACTGGAAGGCAAGGTAGACGTCATCATCCTGACCGGCGGCGTTGCTTACTCCAAGCTGATGACAGACAACATCAAGAAGTTCTGCGGCCACATCGCGCCCATCGAGGTAATGCCCGGCGAGAGCGAGATGGAAGCGCTGGCACAGGGCACAATGAGAATGCTCCTGGGCGAAGAGGAGACCAAGGAACTGTAAGGGCTTACCAGCTGCAAGTCCCGCTGGCTGTAAGGGCTGCTCGCTGCAGCGGTTACAAGGCTATTGTTAACCGGGTCGGTGGTTGTCATCCAGTCGGTGGTTCCATCAGAACCTAATGGTTGTTATCCCTACCTGATGGTTGTTATCCGTACTTTATGGTTATTACTTAAACCTGATGGTCGGGTATGCGGGCGAAATAGTCAGATAATAATATGAATTGAATCGGGGCTGTCTCAAAATATCAATAACGAGGCAGTCCTTTTCAATTGGTAAGGAATTGTTTCTACCTTGGGCTGGGTCGACCTGATACTAGGTCTACCCTAGCTCGTCCTGCGTCGGATGGCAATCTACCCACGCGTGAATTTCGAGGCATGGTAGACCTATTCAGCCCTTCTGGGTCTACCTGCGCGGCTCTGATAGGCAAAGGTTATCTACCCGCGCATAATCTAGCGGTAATGGTAGATAAATGTGGCGTTCAGATTCTGTCAGGGTACTGCGACTGATCGAGGAAACGTTACCAAAGCATAGAGATAAAGGAATAAATTACCAATAAACAGCATGTCCTACTGCATTTCAGGTCGAATTTACTGCCACTTAGGGAGAGAAGCCTGATTTTTTCGCGGCGATGGATATAATAAAATCATAAAGTGTGAAGATAGATAGAAAAGAAACCGGCATGACTGAAAAAACAGCGAGCCGGTTTTTTTCATGGATTCAGGTTCTGCGACTGATGTCAGGCACATAGCATTCAGCGCCTGTTACCGTGGTGAGAGCAGTCGGCGTCTGAGACATGCGACCAGGACAGTCAGCGTCCGGAGGTATCTGCGAACTCGCAGCTACCAAACATCCTGCCCATCCTACAGCGGACTGACGTCAACGCCAGGAATCGCGGACAGGCATTCTGCCAGCAGCGCCCGTACGGCATCGGTGCCGCCCTGATCCTCGGATTCGATATTGAGGGGAAGGATCGGATCGTGAAGGGAACGGCGGATCAGGAACCAGCCCCGGTGAGCACCGGTAAAGGAAACGCGGACGCCTTCGTAGTTCGGCGTTACGATAGCGAAGTTCATATCGCCGTGGGAGCAGCCGTCGGACCAGGCGCGAACCGCTTCCAACGCGGACTCCGCGATGGTCCCGAAATCGAGAGCAGCATTTTCATCGTGGGCAGAATCCGACGCAGCAGATCCCGCAGCCGCCGTACTGATCGGCAGCCGGACCTCCACGGATTCTGCCGGCTCCGCCAGGTCGGCAATCACGGTGGAAATGCCTTTGCCTTCAGCGAAGAGCCGGGCGGCGCGGACAACGATGCGGGTAGCCAGGAACGCGCCGTCGTCCAGGAAGTAGTTATCGCCGTAAGCAGCGTGGCCGGAGGTCTCGATGGCAAGCTGGCTGTCCGTGCCTGCAGCATTCAGCTCAATGGATTTATTAATGACGTTGCGGTAGCCTCGCTTAAAGCGCAGGTGCTTCAGGCCCAGAGTCCCCTCCAGATAGGTATGAAGTTCGTCGCTGGTTACGCTGTCCGTAACCACCGTCGTTCCGGGATATTTATCCGCGATCAGAGCGGCGGCCATGGCGACGATACCGTTTCGGCTGATCTCACGGCCGTTTTCGTCTACGGCGGAGGAGCGGTCCACATCCGTATCGAATATCAGGCCCAGGTCGCAGTGCTCCCGGAGCACCGTATCCGTGATAGCCTTCATGGCTTCCTTGTTTTCCGGGTTAGGCTGATGGTTGGGGAAATGCCCGTCCGGCTCCAGGAACTGGCTGGCGGAGATATCCGCACCGAGAGGCTCAAGGACCCGGGTCGCGTAGAATCCTCCGGCGCCGTTGCCCGCGTCAACGGCGATCTTCATTCCGCACAAAGGCTGGTCTGCCCCGGTCTCGGATGTTATGATGCTCCGCAGGTGGGCGGAATAGACATCCATCAGATCGGGAGCATCACCGGCGGCAACACCATATTTGGGAGCATCTGGTGCTCCCGCTCCATCTGCCGCCTTCGGCATGCTGTTCAGAATCTGATCCGATTCCGCGAAAATGATAATATCGGTAATGTCGCCTTTGTTCAGGCCGCCCTCCGCGCTGAAAAACTTCAGCCCGTTGCGGTTCCAGGGAAGGTGGCTCGCTGTGACCATGACAGCGCCGTCCGCGGAGAATTCAGGGAAGACTGTGGACATGAACATGGCCGGAGTGGACGCCATGCCGCAGTCCAGCACACGGGCGCCGTAGGGCGCCAGGGCGTTAACAAAGACCTGGCAGAGATGCTCCCCGGAAAGGCGGGAGTCCCGCCCGACGGTAACAGTAAGTTCTGCAGGTTTCTTATCTGTTTTACGGCTGAGCCAGAACAGGAATCCCCGGGCGAGACGGGATACGGCGGTATCGTCGAGATTCACCGGTTCGCCGGCGACGCCCTCCAGCGCGACGCCGCGGATATCGCTGCCGTTCTGCAGCGACCTAAAATCATAATTAGACATAGATACTCCTTTATTATACATTGGCGGCCAGGGAGCGGATCCGATAAGCAAGCCCATCGGCGAGCCTGGCCAAAACACTTCCTCACGGGAATCATTATATCATACAGGAAGAACTGTGTCTTATGTTTCATTTTTACTAGGCTTTGTGATATACTTAATGTGGAGGTATTTACGGATGAGATCCAAAGAAGGAAAAAGAAAGGGCGATGTGCTCTACCGCATCATCATAGCGGTTCTGGTCATTATCATCCTTTTCAGTCTGTATAAGATCGGTTCTATCCTTCTCCAGTATCATAAGGGGACATCTCAGTACAACAAGGTGGCTGAGGAGAACGTAGAGATAAAGGATAATAAGAATAACAGCGACGTCACAGTAAACTGGCGGAAGCTGATGAAGAAATATGACAACATGCAGGCCTGGCTCTATTCCAGGGGGACGGTGATCAACTACCCGGTAGTTCAGGGCGATGACAACAGCTATTATCTGATCCATATGGTCAACGGCGAGATGAACGGCAAGGGATCTCTGTTCATCGATTACCGGGATCCCAATCCTTTTAAGGAATTTATGACCATCATCTACGGTCACCGGATGAAGGACGGGAGCATGTTCCATTCCCTGATCGAGTACAGGGATCACGATTATTACGAGAAACACAAGAAGATGCTTCTCGTCACACCGGACGCGTCCTATGATGTGATCGTCTTTGCCGCGGTCACCATACCGGCGGACAGCGACAAGTACCAGATCGAGTTCAGCGGGGAACAGGACAAACAGGATTATCTGGACTGGATACAGAAGAAGACGGAGCTTAAGACAGATGTAGAAGTCGGACCGGAGGACCGCATCGTAATGATGAGCACCTGCACCTACGAGTTCGACGAGGCGCGGCTTGTGGTATACGGCAAGCTGCAGAAGCGGAACTGAGAAAAATAACTGAGAAAGAAGGAGCCCGGCGCGAACGGGCATATGATATACAGGTTCTGATCAGGAACCGGGAGAGAATAATGCAGATTGTTTTATGTGATGACGAGGTCAGTGCAGTAGAAAGTATAGAATCGCTGCTGAAGAAGATCTCGGCGGTGCACGGGATTAATCTGTCCATATTGAAGTATAAGAGCGGAGACCAGCTTTTGTTCTTTGCAGAGGACATCGTAAAAGATGCAGATATACTGTTTCTCGATGTGGGCATGCCGGGAACAGACGGAATTGAGACAGCCCGGAAACTCAGGAAGGAAGGGTACGAGGGGCCGATCATTTTCTACTCCAAATCCCGGGAGGCGGTGTTCTATGCCTTTGATGTAAACGCACAGAATTACCTGCTGAAAGGAAGTGTATCGGAAAAGAGAATAGAAGATGTTTTTCTCCATGCGGTAAAGGAAGCGGAGGAACGGCGGAGCGAATATCTGCTGCTGACGGGCGTTGGTGAGTACCGGAATGTGGCGCTGAAGGATATCCGCTATTTTGAGGTACGGCAGAAGATCGTAACAGTGTATTACGGGGATACAAGTTTCGAGTTTGTTTCCACGATAGGGAAACTGGAGAACCTGCTGTTCACTAAGGGATTTGAGCGGATCTCCCGCTCCTGTCTCGTTTCGAAGAGGCATATCGCCTCGTTTTCTTACGAGAAGGTCACTCTTGACTCGGGAGAGACTCTTCCCGTGGGGCGCAAGTATTACAAAGCCCTGAAAGACGCAATGAAGGATGAGTTGGATGTTTAAAAGTGTGAGAAAAAGAAGGAAGAGAAAGAAGCTGCCTGTGGTTCTGCTGGCTCTGTTGGTGACATGCAGCATGCTGCTGGCAGGCAGCATCACGGCGCTGGCGGAGTCGGGGAGCTCCGGGGATTCGGAGACCTGTCCGAAGGGCGGGACCCATCGGTACGTGATCACGGTTCAGAAGCACGCGACGGAGAAGAAAGCGGGCGTTCGCCTGTATCGCTGTTCCCAGTGCGGCTATGAGAAGACGGAGGAGATCCCGGCAACCGGCCATGTCTGGGGCGGGTGGAAGACCATAAAGGAAGCCACCTGTACCGCGACCGGCGAGAAGGTCAGGACCTGCGTTAAGCATAAGGAGCTGAACGGGCAGCATAAGGAGACAAAGACGATACCGGCCAAGGGTCATAAATGGGGCAAGTGGAAGGTGGTCCTTCCCGCGACCAGGAAGTCCGACGGACTGAAGGAAAAGGTCTGTGCCAACGATCCTTCCCATAAGCGGTATGAGACGTTGCCGGCGATTGGGCCGGGGTCTTCGAACAGCGGCAGTGCCGGTAAGTCCGCAGGCATGTCCGGAGGCAGCACCTCCGGCAGCGGCATCACGTCATCCATATCCGGCAGCATTTACAGCGGCGGGTCAGGATCATCCGGCAGCAGCGATTCTTCGGGAGCAGGCAATGGCCCCGGAAGTTCTGCGGCAGGCAGTGGCAGTTCATCGGCGGGCGGAAATACCGGTAACGGTTCCAGTGCCAGCGGAAACAGCGGAGGATCCGGCAGCGGATCCGGTACGGGTTCAGGAGGATCCGGCGCGGAGACCGTCAGCACGACCGTTCCCATGGGAGCGGCGGACGCAGCAATCATCGGGGCAAACGGCGCGGCGATCTTCATCTATGCGCTCCTTCTTGTTCCCCTGTTCCAGGTCGTACTCT
This sequence comes from uncultured Eubacteriales bacterium, assembly GCA_900315125.1. Lineage (GTDB taxonomy): Bacteria > Bacillota > Clostridia > Peptostreptococcales > Anaerovoracaceae > Aminicella. Next base: position 11,240 of record OMXT01000010.1, on the reverse strand, counting down.
GGGTGCGCCGCAAGCGGAAAGAAGCGGAGGAGGATAAGCAATGATAGCAAGAAGAATTGCAGGACTGGTCATCCTTGCCGCGATCATCATAGTTGGAACCATACTTTATGTGATACTGAAAAAGAAAGTAAGCGATGTGGAAAGCGACCTGACGATCCGTGAAAAGCGGGACATCCCAGGCCCGGTAGATGAGGACAGGTCATGATAAAAAGAGTTTTGACAATTACATTATGCGCCGCCGTCTGCCTGGCACTGGCGGGCGCTGCGCGCCCGGACCTCTTCCAGGATGCCATGGCGGAAACGGCAGGATCCACTTCCGGCTCCCCTGCTGCGATTTCCGCATTGAGCACGATCCTGCAGAAACAGGGATCCGAAGGATCCAGCACCGCGGTTCAGGAGACAGTGCTCAATCTGAGCGACAGCGATTTCTCCCTGGGTTCGGGAAGAAACGGCTGGGTCTCTTTCGAAAACGGCGGCATGGAGATCGCTCCGGACAGCGAATCCGCAGGGGAAGAACACGTCAACTTCCTGGCGACATCCCGGAAGACCGTAGATTTTACCAGGAGCTTCCGCTTCAGCGGAATGATCCGCTGCACCAGCCGCCCGGACGGTCTGGCTATCGTGTTCCAGCCTGACGGGAACTACCAGTATACGGATTATAATTCCGGTTCGTCTCTGGGCATTTACAACGTGGATCACGCACCCCAGTATGTGAAGAATGGCCTGGCACTGGAATATGATACATATCAGTCCGACTGGCTGGCGATAGATACCGATCCTAAAATAAAGGCGCTTGCAGGAGACGGCGGCAGCACGGTGCCCCACGCGGCGCTGACCGTTCTGGGCAGCGACGGCTCCGGGGATATCATCTCCGCGGCGAAAGCCGGGACTGGATCCCTTTCCTGCACGATTACCTGGGATGCTTCGTCCAGATTATTTAAGGCGGACATCGGCTCTGCCCATGTGGAATACCGGGACATGGATCCCAAAGCAGTGTTCGGTACAGACCATCCCTACATGACCCTGTCCGGTTCCGTGAACTTCGGAAGGGACTTCGGATCCGACGATCAGTCCTGGGGTGTAAGTGCGGATTCTTTCCATTACATCGGAGTCCAGGAGGATCCGGGGAACAATGACAAACCGGGAAACCACTTCTCCAGCCTGGAGGAACAGGAGTCACAGCTGGCAGTAACAGAGGTCAGCAGCCAGAATACAGAATATGCCCAGGCCGGCAAGCGGTATAAACAGACGCTGAAAGTCACAAACAACGGAACGGATACCGTTGAGGGCGTATGGGTCCGGCGGTATATGCCCAAGTATACGAACTTCTATGAGGTGGAAGAAGGGGGCAGCTATGGCTTTGTTAACGGAAAAGAACACGTTACGTGGTTCATTCCGAAACTGAAACCCGGGGAGAGCCGGACTCTGACATATACACTGGAGGTCAACCAGTGCAAGCCGGACCAGCTGAAGCTGGATAAGGAGATAAAGTACCAGCTCCTTGGGACGACGGAAGAGCCCTACGCAAACGAGGCGGAGGACCCGGAGCGGACAGCGGAACAGTGAACAGTTAAATAGTCAGAAAACGGACCGGAGGACCAGCCTGGAATGGGCGGAGAACCTCCGGTTTTGCCTTTGTTATAAAAGAAATCTTGCGCAGAGGGACGTATACCATGTATAATGTCTCTGTTATTGTTTCATTGTCTGAATTTGAGAGATTCTCTGCGGCGCGCCGCGGGGAGTAAGGAGAGAGGAATTTATGGAGAAAATTTTTAAGCTGAAGGAGAACGGCACGGATGTCCGGACGGAAGTGACCGCCGGCATTACGACCTTCCTCGCCATGGTTTATATCCTGGCGGTAAACCCCAATATCCTGTCCGCCTCGGGCATGGACAGCGCCGCGGTATTTACGGCTACAGCGGTTTCTGCGGGCTTTGCCACGCTGATCATGGCATTCTATGCGAATTACCCGGTGGCTCTGGCTTCCGGCATGGGCCTGAACGCCTATTTTGCCTACAGTGTCTGCCTTCCCATGGCTAAGGCGGGGATCCAGGATCCCTGGAAGATCGCTCTGGCGGCAGTCCTGTGCGAAGGTATCGTATTTATCCTGCTGTCCTTCACCAACTTCCGTGAGAAGCTGGTAAATGACATCCCGTCGAACCTGAAGATGGGCATCACCACCGGAATCGGCCTGTTCATCGTCATCGTAGGACTGAAGGGCGCCGGTGTGATCGTCAGCGACCAGTCTACGATCGTTGCTATGGGCAATGTGGGTTCGCCCCAGTTCGTACTGGCAATGATCGGGTTCCTGATCATCGCCATCCTTCATCATTACAATGTTAAGGGTGATATCCTCATCGGCATCCTGGCTACATGGGTCCTGGGCATGATCGCGCAGGTCGCCGGCTGGTATGTCGTGGATGTCAAGGCGGGAGTTTATTCCCTGTTCCCCAGCCTCAGCGGCGGGCTGCTGCCTTCTAAGATGAACTGGTTCGCCTTTGACTTTGACTGGATCGGCGGCCACATCATCGACTTCATCGTCATCGTATTCTCCTTCCTGTTCGTAGATATCTTCGATACGGTAGGAACGCTCATTGGCGTTGCGAATAAAGGCGGGTTGCTGGATGAAGAGGGCAAGCTGCCCCGGGCCAAGCAGGCACTGCTGTCCGACGCCATCGGTACCGTTGCCGGCGCATGCATGGGAACATCTACGGTTACATCCTATGTTGAGTCCAGCGCAGGTGTAGCGGAAGGCGGCAAGACCGGCCTGACGTCCCTGACAACAGGTATCCTGTTCTTCGCGTCCCTGCTGCTCTCGCCCATCTTCCTGGCCATCCCCAGCTTCGCCACGACTCCGGCGCTGATCTGGGTCGGACTGCTGATGCTGAGCACCGTTAAGAACATGACATTCGACGGGGATATCGCGGACGTGGTATCCGGATTCATGGCAATCATCATGATGCCCTTTACCTATTCCATCGCAAACGGCATCATGTTCGGTATGCTGTCCTGGGTAATCCTCAAGCTCTTCACAGGCAAGGCGAAAGAAATCAACGGGATCATGTGGATCTGCTTCGTCCTGTTCGCGGCACGCATCATTACACTGATCGCGTAATGCGGCTGCACAATGGGCCTTCGTCATGCGGCGGGCGGCTATTCCTGCGGGCGCCTGCTGCGGGGGCTGCTGGTGTCCCGGCGGCAAACCGGCGGTGCCGCCCTGTTGAAAAAATAGAATGTTAAGAAATTAACCTTATTTAACATATTGATTTTGTAAAATGGATATGGTATAAATATTAAGACGATTGACGGCGGCGCCGTCCAAACCGTCTAAACATAATAGCCTGACACGGAGAGTTCTTCGCCCGGCGTATGCAGAACAGATATCTGCATTCGCGGCATATGGCGGTCTCTCCTGTTTTTATGTTCGGAAAATAATAGAATAATCCATATATTGACAAGGAGGAGTAATGATCCCTGTAGAAGATGTGAGAAAAGTGTTTGCCGGCGACCGGTTTGCCACGGATAACGGCGCGGAGATCATGGAGGCGGATATCAACTACGCCAAATGCCGGATGGAGGTCACCCCGGCGGCCCGCAATGCCCGGGGCGCGGTCATGGGCGGCGCGATCTATACACTGGCGGACTTCGCTTTTGCGGTGGCGTCTAACGTGGGACGGACAGCGGCGGTGACACTGGACAGTCAGATCACGTTTATCCGGAGCACCGACGGAAACTGGCTTTTCGCGGAAGCACGGTGCGAGAAGGACGGCCGCAGGGTCTGCTGTTACGATATCCGTGTGACGGACGACCAGGGACATCTGATCGCCGTAGTCCGGTCCACAGGCATGCGGGTCGGAAAGGAACCGATCCATCCGTCGCTGATGGAACGGGCGGAGGAACTGGAGGAGAAAAGTGAAATATAAACTGGCAGTCTTTGATCTGGACGGAACGATCCTCAACACCGTGGAAGACCTGGCGGACAGCGTAAACTACGCATTGCGTAAGTACGGCCTGCCGGAGCGTACGCTGGAGCAGACGCGGAAGCTCCTGGGCAACGGCATGAAAAACCTCTGCTACGGGAGCACGCCGGAGGGGACGCCGGAAGAGATCCGGCAGGCGGTGCTTGCGGATTTCCGGGAGTACTACGGCATCCACTGCATGGATAAAACCAGGCCCTACGAGGGAATCCACGAGATGTTCGCGAACCTGCGGGGAGCGGGGATCCATGTTGTAGTTCTATCGAACAAAGGCGACTCTGCCGTGCAGACGCTGATGGACCACTATTATTCCGGGGAACTGGACGGAGCATACGGCGAGCGGCAGGGGATCCGGCGCAAGCCCTGGCCCGACGCGCTCCAGTCTATCATGGAGGCGGAGCAGGTGCTCCCGACGGAGACGGTATACATCGGCGATTCGGAAGTGGATATCGAGACTGGTAAGAACGCTGGCGTAGACTGCATCATCGTGGAATGGGGATTCCGGAGCAGGGACTTCCTCATAGAGGCGGGAGCGGAGCATCTCGCGGCCGACGTTCCGCAGCTTGAACAGATGATACGGGGACAGCAGTCCTGAATCCTTGAAAGGGCAGGCGCTGCAGAGTATAATAGTATTGATGCAGCGGTATGACCGCGGGACCTGCGGCAGTGCAGGGTCTGGTCCTGATCTGTCCATGGCCTGTCGCCGCGCAGCCCAGTTGAGAAATCAGTAAGGAAACGAGAAAGGTAAGAGACGATGTTTTACGAAATGACAATTGCCGGCCTTAAGCGCCAGCTGCCCCTTTGCCGGATCAGCGATGATTTATACATCGGCGCGTTCATCATGTTCGGCGATTCGGAGATCACCGAGGCTGCGGCCAGGCAGCTCCTGGCCAAGGCGCCGGAATTCGACGTGATCGTAACGGCGGAATCCAAGGGGATCCCCCTGGCCCACGAGATGGCCCGCCAGGCAGGATATAAGGATTATGTGGTCTGCCGCAAGGCGCCCAAACTCTATATGACCGATGTGATCGAGACGAAGGTGGACTCTATCACGACGGATCATATCCAGACTCTGTGCATCGGCGGAGCAGAGGCGGACCTGATCCGGGGCCGCCGGGTCCTGGTTGTGGACGATGTGATCAGCACCGGTGAGTCGCTGGAAAGCATGGAGCGGCTCATAGACCAGGTGGACGGAAATATCGTCGCCCGCATGGCAGTATTGGCCGAGGGCGATGCGGCACGCCGGGACGACATCACATACCTGGAAGAACTGCCGGTATTTAACGCAGATGGAACGGTAAAGGAATAGGAGGAAGTTCATGCAGAAGTTTGAATATTACGCACCCACGCGGATCGTGTTCGGTGAGGATACGGAGAAAAGAGCGGGCGAGCTTGCCCGGGAGTACGGGGCCAGCCGGGTCTTTGTTATATACGGCGGAGGCTCCGCGAAGAAGAGCGGTCTGCTGGATACAGTAGAAGCAAGCCTGAAGGACGCGGGACTGGCATCGTTCTGCAGCGGCGGCGTCGTGCCCAACCCCAGACTCAGCACCGTGCGGCGCATGATCGGCGAGGCGAAGGAGTTCGGCGCGGACTTCATCCTGGCGGTGGGCGGCGGCTCTGTTATTGATACGGCTAAGGCGGTGGCCCACGGCACAGCGAACCCGGATGTGGACGTCTGGGATTTCTGGCTGCGCAAGGTAGCGCTGACCAGGTCCATGCCGATAGGCGCGATCCTGACCATTTCCGCTGCGGGCTCTGAAACATCAGACTCATCGGTTATTACCGATGACAGCAAGGAACCCTGGACTAAGAGGGGAATCAACACGGAATTCAACCGCTGCCGGTTCGCCATCATGGATCCGAAGCTGACCATGACCTTGCCGGTCTACCAGATCGCTTCCGGCGTTGCGGACATATTTATGCACACAGACGAGCGGTATTTTACCACGATCCTGGGCAATCACCTGACGGATCAGCTGGCAGAAGGGCTGTTCCGGGATATCATCGAGTGGGGGCCGAAGGGCGTGGCTGACCCGCAGAATTATGAGGCTATGAGTGAAATTATGTGGTGCGGTTCCGTTTCCCATGTGGGAATGACGGGCGTGGGCGCCAAGGGGGACACCGGCCGCGAAGGCGACTGGGGCGTACACCAGCTGGGCATGGCGCTGTCCGCGCTGTACGATGTAACTCACGGTCCCAGTCTGACTGCTACCTGGGGCAGCTGGGCGCGGTACGTCTGCTCTGAGAACCCGGCCCGTTTCGCTCAGCTGGGCCGCCGGGTGTTCGGCGTGACCGAGGCGGATGACGAAAAGGCCGCGGAGGCGGCCATCGCTGCTGTGGAGAAGTTCTACCAGAGCATCGGCATGCCCATCAGCATCCACGAGCTCATGGGACGGGAGCTTTCCGATGAGGAGCTGGCGGCAGTGGCCAAAGAATGCTCCTACGATTACACCCGCAAGATCGGGACATTCAAGGTCCTGGACGCGGACGACATCCTGGAGATCTACAAGATGGCGCGGTAAGCTGACAGCACCGACGCTTGTGTACAGCAGTTTAATAGGCGCATATAACAAAGACGAAACCGGCGAGCCTGCAGAGAATCTGCTCTGCGGACTGCGGTTTCGTCTTATTATTTTGATCAGACTTATGCATGATTAGGAAACTTTCAGTTCTCCTTTCTCCGGATCGCCATACCTGCAGTCTCTCCGACAATGACGCCGAGGCAGGCAAACAGGGATTCGTCCAGACCGATATGGATCGTTACGTTCAGGAAGACAGCCAGTAAACAGCCTGCCAGTCCGCCCCATGCCATGCTGTCAGGGCAGATATCATCCATCAGTTTCTTCTTCTGGTTCAGTTTCCAGATAATAATAAGGCAGATGCCGATCAGCAGTAAAGGTCCCGCTGTTTTTATCAATTCCATATGCGTCTCCTTCCTGTCACTTTCGGATGAGCATGACGACTCCCACGCCAGTAAGGCAGCCGGCTGTACTCATGCATTTGCTTATATCTGAAGCTGTATCTACAAAGAATGATGTAATGATAAACACAGCGCTGAGGATAAGAAGGATGATGCCGCTCTTTTTCATTTTCATGGTTATCGCTCCTTTGTTTCTGCACCGGCAGACGCAATGCATTGAGATGCTGCACTCCAAATTCATTCAGACATCAGCGCAGCCTCTTTCGCAGGAATACGATGATTCCAATCACCACTGCTGCAATGAGAATTCCTCTCATAAGCAAGATTATTATCTGCAATGTCATACCCATAGTATCCCCCTTCACACATCTGCATAATAACGAATGGACATTAGAGTGTAGCGAAAATCATATGACCAGCGGGCATATCAGGAAGAATTTTTTATATTTGCATCATATCATATGGAGTTCTTGCTTGCCATTAAAATTAATAAAATTTCATCATACCATGGGATTTATTCATCAACCCGCTATTGCTCTGGGTTCGTGAGTCCTTTTCCTGGCTAAGGCGTCTCTCGCAGAGGCCCATACTGCCTGGTCTTCCGCATCACCCGCCGATTATTCTGTTCAAGGCGAACAAACAAGGGCTAATACGCTTTAGCCGCAGATTTTCCGTTAACAGTGTCTGCAAGCTTACCGCCATTATTTCGGATGATTCTCCTGCTGCTTCAGGATCTTCTCCATGTCTCCGGCATTGCACCAGATCTTTGCCTCCTGAATCTGACTTTTCGTCAGTCCTGGGGTAGAAATGTAAGCTGTGTGTATTTTTTTATCTATGGAGCTGCGCCAGGCAAGTTTGCAATAAGCGCCCCGGATCTTTCCATATTGAATATCCGGCGGGAGATACCAGCGCAGCTGCCCGAACAGAAAATGATTGTCGCTGTAGGGAAGGCAGTCCGCTTTACGTACCGTATCGCCATACTCGCCAGTATACAGGTATCCTCTCATAGCGATCGACCCTGAGGTATTGACGGAATCGGATTTCGTAAAATACGGTGTTCGAGATGAATTCTCCGGCTGCATTAACGTCCAGTCTGCTCCGTTTTCTGTGACAGCCTGGGCTTTGCTGAGAGAAAAAATATCGCTGAAGGGGGCATTGGCACGCAGTCCGCCCATGGCGAAAATAAAAATCACCGCGGCAGCTGCAATGACAATGATCATCGTAATAATTTTTTTGAGGGACATAATATCAGCTCGCTTTCTTAATCGTCGTTATTTTTTCATGCAAAACTTAATAACCAGCTTCCGATATCCGATGCGTCAACATGCGATCTAGATGTACCGCTTGCAGACTTTACAAATACCCATGAACTGCCGGATTTTTTGTAGCCGTCCCAGTGCCATTTATACTCGTCGTATGCAAACCGTCTCTTGCCCGTTCCTACGTTTTCATAATATACCTTGTAGTGCTTTTCTGTCCATACGCACTTTCGGGTCTTCGATGAATTGTATTTGGTGCCTCCTGTTGTTTCAATATAGACGGAAACCGTTTTTTCTTTGCTGTTACGGAATATGATACCATCCATATCGGAAGGTGGATCGGGGGCTTCAGAGGATAAATTTGCATTTGCGGCAGTATCCGTTCCGCAAGCTGTTTCACTCTCGGTTGCTGCGAAGGCAGGGATACCCATGAAAAGTGTTAACAGGATTACAAGAATTGAAGTGAACATAATCTTTATTTCGTTGTAAATAGTCTGTCTCATTTTTGACCTCCTGGGCGTATTAACTGTTAATGTTGTTTATTGTTTATGCGGCGATGTGCTGCCTCCGTGGATAAATAACAGGTGGAGGTCTTTCGATAAGTGATATGGCATTTGCAATAAACAATGGTACGTTACCTGCTCCTGCGATCATTGATATGATAGATGAAATTTGTGTGTTTAGCTGCCTCATAGCAACCGCCTCCCTGATTTGTTCTATGGTTTCTGAAAGGTGCGATTCAATCTCCGTAAGAACCTTTCTATCTATATAAACGATCCAGAGAAAGAAAAGTGGACAAGAAAATTGAAATTTATTGAATTTTTTATGATGAATTATTATGTTCTATTAAGCTATGCATCGCAGCCAATGATATTGTCCTTCTATTAGAGTAAAGGGTTAGTAAAGAGGAATTGTAACATATGCCGTGACTCACCAGTGTGAAGCGAATATTAAATATTACTCAGATTATGTCGATACGGCACGTCCCGCAGTCGTCACATATAATACAGACACTGACAGGTTTACAGTAAAGAAGTTCCACGCGGAGAGCCGGGATGCGGAGGGAGTATTTAAGGTGATTGGAAATCAAGCTTATCTTATGGAAGCCTGGGGCGAACACCCGAGAAAAATCAAGCTCTGCAGAATGGGCGAAAACGATGAACCGGAAACGCTGATGGAGATGGACCGGCCTGCAGATAATCTGTTCCTCGTTGATTTCTACTACTTTTGAAGAGAAAAAGTGTAACATTCTCAGAAGTTGTTTCACCGCGGCGGCGATATCGTTCTGCCGTGGTGCTCTGATAATAACAAAGTCTCAGGCCGGGCGTGATTACAGCCTGGTCAGGACTTTGCTGCAGTACAGAATCCTCGCCTGTTACGCAAATACATTAATCCATGAGCATGTGGAACGTGCAGCCGACGACAAAACCATGGGTAAGATATACTATCGCCGCATCCGGAGAACAGATAATGCGGAGATTCCGATTGCAATAATCAAACTGATATAAGCGCCCGCATGGGTCACATGGAAGCTGGTCATTAAGTTGAGGCTGGAATTTCCCGCATTTATTGGGAACATTACAAATTCAATTACTTCGAATATGACCATAAGCGCAGAGCCTGTAAGTATGACAGAGTGCCTCTGCGAGAGCATCCCCACAATCATCAGTATTATACCGATCAGACCCAAAGGATCATGTGACAGAATGGTCCATCCCAGGACGCCTGCTACGCTCACATCGAAGCCAAACCAGACCAGCCTTAGCGATAACCCATATAAAATCAGCATTGTTATATCAGTTTTCATTCCTGTAATTCTTTCTATCCATAACGGTTACACTCCTCTTACGAAAGGCACGCCATATCTGAAATCTGCTTAATTTCAGCATATTATATTGCCCGCACAAAGACAAGTACCTCGTGTATATCAGGGTCAGCCGAGGTCATTGCAGCCAAGAGGCACGGGTTTGCTCCGTGTGAACCTTTCTATTTATATAAACGATTCAAAGAAGAAAAAGTGGACAAAGAAATTGAAATTTAATGAAAATTTTTATGATAGAATATTCCGCAGCGAGCAGGGGTATTCCTATGCCGCAGACAGTGGCGGCGTATTTTGAGATCGGTAACACTTGCATAATGATAAACGGATATCTTACGGAGAAGGAACTCTTCCGCGTCGTGGATGGGCTGGCTGAATGAAGGGACGGGCGGCAAGCCTGCGTTCCAGCGCTATAGAATTATCAGGGACATCTGGCAAAGGCATCATAATATTTCATGATGACAGTATCGGTGCATCCATATTTATTATTATCGAGAAAAAAGTCGCAGATCTCGGCCCGTGCCCGGGTCAATTCTCTGAGGTGTGATTTTGCAGCAGTGTTATCATAGCTCGCGGCCTTTGCAGCACATAAAATAGAAAGATCCATTAGTTCCAGCGCGCGTTCCACCGCATTGGTCATTCGATCGTGCTTTCCGCGTTTTTTCGCTTTAATGGCACGCGAAATTTCACTTCCAATGTTCGCCATCTGTGAACTGAAGCTCATCTGGGCCCATCTGCCTTCGGCAAGTGATTCGTGTTGAAAGGCGCTCATTTGACCCACCTCGATATCAGGGCGCGGATCTCTTTCCGAACCGATTCATCATAGACTCCCCTGCCGCGATTATTCTGTCTGGGACGAATATTGATCAGAGAATCAAACTCGAGAAAATCTTCTATTTTCTCTTCCTCAGGATAAAGGTTTATTCCCCAGAGATCTTCCTGTGCGGATCCATCCTCGAGCAGCAATGTCTCAAGATCGGCGTGTAATTCAGCATCAAGTGCAAGCTTATCACGTCGGATATCTACGACACCCTTTACCATGTCGCCGAACATTTTTTCTGCCATGCATTGCAGTTCATCCCTGCCAACAGGCCTTTCCAGGATAATCATTAATTCACCTCCTTAATTAAAATATTATAGCATAAGTCACAGTACCGCTCAAACAAAACGCAGTCCTGTGATAGTGTCAAGTTGTTAGGGAGTTTTTTGTTGACAATCCTCGGTAGGTATCTTCCTGCATAGGGATTAGCATAGAGGATTTCTTG
>OMXT01000048.1 GCA_900315125.1 uncultured Eubacteriales bacterium | reverse complement strand
TGGCAGTCCGGATCGATGAAGATCTTCTTGTTCTCCAGCACATAGCGGAACGCCTTAGCCCTGTGGATGATGTAGTTTTCCATCGAAGGATGGCTGTAAAACTCAGTGATCAGTCTTGCTCTGTCCAGGCAGATGGTCGCCTGTGTGTTTCTGAATTTGTCGTACAGACTTGCTACTCTCTTGGAAATCATATGGCTTCTCCTTATTATCAACAGTTATGATATACGTATTTATTAATCAAGCAGGAACCCTTCCGGGAACGGGTCCTTCGGATCCAGGAGCCACGTGCAGAACCCCATGACGCAGGCATTGCCCGTGACCTTGGGTATAATCGCCGGTCTGCCGCCCACTTCTGTCTTTTCCAGCACCTCGCAGCGGAACTTGGATCCGATGATGCTTTCGTGTACAAAGGCTTCTCCGACGTCTAACTTCCCTTCCGCTGTGAGCAGTGCCGCCTTGGCGGATGTTCCTGTTCCGCAGGGGGAACGGTCGATGACCTTCGGCAGTGCTACGACGCAGTTCTGGATGTCCGCGTCCTCGCTCTTCGGCGGTCCCGCAAACTCTACATGAGTCACTTCGTTAACAAAGTCCAGCGTGGGATGTTTAATCTCAAGCTGCTCGTTGGCCGCCCTTCCGATGACCTGGGCTGCATGGATCAGCTTAGACGCGTTCTTTGGATCGATCTCTATACCCGCGTCTGCTGCCTGCAGGATGCAGTAAACATTGCCGCCCCAGGAAATATCTGCCTTCAGATTGCCGAACTCTTCCGTATGGATGGTCACATCTCTGTTCAGTACCAGGGCCGGCGCGTTAATGAAGCTTACTTCCTCTACTACGCCGTCATTCACTTTAGCCTCACAGGTCACAACGCCGGAGGGCGTATCCAGTTTGATTGTCGTCATGGGCTCAGTGACCTCTACCAGTCCCGCCTCGATCAGTGCCACTGTCAGACCGATGGTATCGTGGCCGCACATGGGCAGCCAGCAGCTGGCTTCGAAGTACAGAACGCCCACATCGGTGCCCGGTGTGCAGGGCTCGGTGATCAATGTGCAGGACATGATCTCGCTTCCCCTGGGCTCGTAGGCCAGCAGCCGGCGGAACCAGTCCTCGTTTTCCTTCATATATACAAATTTCTCTGCCATGGTCTTTCCCGGTATGTGGCGGAATCCGCTCACGACGTTTCTTGTAGGATGACCCAGCGTATGTGTTTCTATCGTTCGAAAGACTTTCCTCGCTCTCATCTGGTACGACTCCTTTTCCCTTTAGATTTGTCCGAATTGTTCTGACACTTATGTAAGTAGCAATTTGCGTGCCAACGTAAAAACTGCCTTCTGCGTCCCATATTCCGTCGTTCTGTGCCACATCTGGCACGATCGAGAAAATCAGCGCGTGCCAGATGTGGCACGCGTGTTCCGCTGGGCTGGTCTCCCTATTTTCGTGACCCGCAGTTGTTGATTTTACAGGAACTTCAGTCATTCACTCCTGTGTCATTTCTGGCACCGACCGATTTTTCATTCCGATTTTCGCGTTTGATCCTGAGCTTTTTCCTTCCCCGCGGGAGCTTTTTTCGCCTTTCTTCCTTTTTATATATAAGGATTTCTCCTGTTCGGCGTCTGTTTTCAATTGGCACGCTCATTGCTTTATATATTGGCAAAGAAATCGAGAACAGGAGGTTTGCATATGATCTTCAATATACAGAAATGCTCCATCCACGATGGCAACGGACTCAGAACACTGGTTTTTCTCAAGGGCTGCCCCCTTCACTGTCTGTGGTGCGCCAATCCGGAATCCCAGTCCTATAAGCCGGAAATCATGGAAAACATGAAGAAGTGCATCGGCTGCGGCGCATGCATCAAGGCATGTCCCAACCAGGCAATTCATATTACAGACCAGGGCCCGATTATCGACAGGCAGCATTGTGTCAGCTGCGGCAAATGCGCAGATATATGCTACGCGGGAGCCAAATATGTCATGGGCGAGGAAATGGCTGTAGAAGAAGTGTTCCGCCAGATCAAGAAGGACGAAGTTTTTTACTCTATTAAAGGCGGCGGCGTGACATTCTCCGGCGGCGAGCCTCTGACTCATCCCGAATTTCTCACAGCGATCCTGAAGCGCTGTCACGAGGCGAGGATCAACACAGCCATGGAAAGCTGCGGCATGGGCGATTATGAGAAATTCAAGAGCGCCCTTCCCTATCTGGACAGCTGCTTCCTGGACATCAAGCACATTGATTCCGCCCGGCACAGAGAACTGACCGGCGCCGGGAACGAACTCATACTGAGCAATATCCGGAAGATCGCCGAGGCAGGCGTTCCGGTAACGATCCGTACGCCCATTATCCCCGGATGCAACGATTCCGTGGATAATATTACAGGCATCGCGGAATTCATCGCAACACTTCCGAATGTGGTATCCTACGAGCTTCTGCCCTACCATGAGTTCGGCAAGAACAAGTATCACATGCTGGGCCGAGATTATCCTCTGGAAGGTACCGTTCCTCCGTCAGACGACGCCATGGATGAACTGGTCATGGCAGCAAACGATATCCTGAACCCCTACGGAACGTATTGCTTCTATACAAAGGACAATTGCAAGAAGATCGTCCGCAGGGATCACAGCAGCGATCCGGAGGATGATATGGAAAAGAGCGCATAGTAAAACCGTCATAGTACCGCGTCTCCTCTCCTCACGGTCGGGGCACGGTTCATATAATTGAATTTATTGTGAAAGGAAAGGTATTTTATGAACAAGGCAGTAAAAGGCGACTGGGTACAAGTTGAGAACATCGTACTCCCTGCCGGACAGCGGGCACCGCAGGTTCCGGAAGACACGCAGAAATGCGATCTGAAGCTCTGGGTCAAGGGCATTGCTCAGACCGAGGCAGAGATCGGCGAAGAGATCGAGATCATCACGCAGACCGGAAGAAAGGCCAGCGGAAAACTCGTTGAGATCAACCCCAGATATATACACGATTACGGCGATTTCCAGCCGGAACTTCTGAAGATAGAATGTCAGCTGAAAGAGATCATGGAAGAGGAGGCAGAATAATGGCAGTTAAGAAAGATAAATCCTATGCGGCGATCAACGCCCGCAAGAACGAGATCATTAAGAACGCCATGCAGATCGACTACGATCAGTTCGAGCTTCCCGGCATCGGCTTTGACTACGAAGGAATGATGAAGAAAGTCGGATACAGCATGGACGAAATGCGCAAGATCCAGCTGGATCACGGCGTTGGAAACACTCCGCTCATCGAACTGCGCAACCTGACCAAGCTGGCCAGAAAATACGCACCGGAAGGAAAAGGCGCCCGGATCCTTGTTAAGGATGAGGCTGCCAACGCATCCGGAAGCTTCAAGGCAAGAAGAGCCTCTATCGCTGTCCATCACGCAAAGAAGTTGGGCTACAAAGGCGTCATCGCCGCTACGTCCGGAAACTACGGCGCAGCCGTTGCCGCTCAGGCAGCTATGCACGGACTGAAGTGCATCGTCGTCCAGGAATGCTATGACAACGACAAGGTCGGCCAGCCGGAGATCCTGGAGAAGCAGAGGATCTGCGAAGCTTACGGCGCAGAAGTCGTACAGCTCACGGTAGGACCGGAGCTCTTCACTACTCATCTGAGCCTGCTGGAGGACACTGGTTACTTCAACGCATCCCTCTACACGCCTTTCGGCATCGCCGGTGTAGAAACGCTGGGCTATGAGATCGCACAGCAGTGCATGGAGAAATACGGAAAGTATCCGGAAGCAGTCGTCTGCACGAACGCCGGCGGCGGAAACCTGACCGGCACAGCAAGAGGCCTCAAGTATGCCGGCGCGGACAAGACGAAGATCATCGGCGCATGCATCGACCTGAAGGGACTGCACATGGCCTCCGATCATGACTTTAACAAGAAGTCCTGCACCACCGGGCACACCGGATTCAGCCTGCCCTTCACCACATGGCCGGATCGCTCCGACGTTCCAAGAAACGCTGCCCGTATCCTCCGCTACATGGATGAGCTGGTAACCGTTAAGCAGGGCGAACTGTTCTACATCACCCAGGCTCTGGCTGTCCTGGAAGGATATGAGAGAGGCCCTGCCGGAAATACATCCCTGACCGCCGCATTTGCACTGGCGCAGCAGATGGACAAGGACGATCTCCTCGTCGTACAGGAGACAGAATACACCGGCGCAGGCAAGCACCCCATGCCTCAGCTGACATTCGCCAAGAAGAACGGCATCCAGGTAAGCTTCGGCAACCCGGACGACGATGTACCGGGCAAGACGCTGATCTTCCCTTCCGATCCGTCCCTCATCAAGGCGAGACCCTACGATATGGAGCACGCACGCAAGTCCTACGTCAAGAACTGCGTCAAGAACTATAAGATGACAAGCGCTACGGAAGCAGACGTACAGTTCATCATGGATGAAACAAAGACCGATCGGGACTTTGTTGTCAATGAACTCGCCGCATGGAACGTTCCCGTCGTCGACTGATCAGAAAGGAAATAAGAAATGCTTTCTAAAAGAATCGAAAAACTGAGAGACCGGCTCCGCGGCACCACGCCAACCATCTGCCTGGACCGCGCCCGGATCGCGACAGAGTTTTATAAGCAGCCTTCGGTAGAGCCTTATATCTACCGGAGGGCTCAGCTCTTCAAGAAGTTTGAAGAGACCCGCCAGATCTATATCGAGGACGATGTACTTCTTGTAGGCAGCATCGCTTCCCGTCCCCGGGCCGTCCTGATCTTCCCGGAGATGATGAACTGGCTGCCTGAGGCCGTCGAAACATTCGACACCCGGCAGTTTGACCCGTTTCAGTATCTTCCGGGCGAAAAAGACGAGCTGCGCCAGATCGCCCAGGCATGGAAGGGTCATACCCTGGGTGACTACACCGACAGCATCATGACCCAGGAAGAGCATGAACTGGTGGAGGATTACGGCGTTTTCACAAGAGGCATTCAGCAGACTTCTACCATGTGCCACGCGCCAGACTATGAGAATCTGGTGAAGAGAGGATATCGGTACTACATCGATGAACTCCAGGCCAAACTGGACGCTCTGGATGACATGGATATCGAGAACACCGACCAGAAACTGAAGTGGGAAGCAATGCTCACCTGCCTCAAGGCAGTGATCACTCTGGCTCACAGATATGCGGACCTCGCCGATGAACTGGCCGGGACCTGCGATGATCCGGAGCAGAAGGAAAAGTATCTGACCATCGCCCATAACTGCAGAGTCGTTCCGGAGAATCCGCCGGAGAACTTCCTGCAGGCTGCCCAGCTCGTGCTGTTCACCCACATCGCGCTGATGACAGAGAATATGAGCTACATTCACTCCTTCGGACGGTTCGACCAGTACATGTATCCTTTCTACGAGAAGGACCTGGCTGCCGGCGTTTCCGAGGATTATATCGGCGATGTGATCCACGAGTTCAAACTGAAGTTTGAGGAAATGTGGTATCTGAGAGACGAGTTTGAATCCGGCGCTTATCCCGGATGCGCACTCTATCTTCAGCTGACCCTGGGCGGAATTAAGAAAGACGGCAGCGACGCCTGCAACGGCCTGACCCGCCTGTTCCTCCGTGGCATGAAGGATCTGCAGACAAAGGAACCCTGCATCTCCTTCCGCTATCATGACAATGTAGACGAAGAGACATTCCGCCTCGCCGTAGAAGTTGCCATCAGCGGCGGCAGCCACCCGGCTTTCTTCAACGACAACAACAGCATCCCCGCGCTGGAATCCCTGGGATTCTCCAAAGAGGACGCTTCCAACTGGTGCCTGATGGGATGAACCGAGCCCATCGTTCCCGGCAAGTCCGATTACCAGTCCATGATGGGATTCTTCAATACCATCAAGGTATTCGAGCTGACGCTGTACGGCGGCAAAGACCCGGTTACGGGCAAGCAGGTGGGACCGGAAACGGGGGACGCATCCACGTTCAAATCCATCGAGGATCTGGAAAACGCTTACCTCGCGCAGCAGGCATACTTCGCGAAGCGTTTCGTATATAAGTTCAACAAGATGGTTTCCATCCACGCATACACCATGCCCACGTTCATCGCGTCCGCCTTTACCCAGGGCTGCATAGAAAAGGGCAAGCTGCTGCAGGACAAGGGATGCGACAACCGCTGGGACGCTGTAGCCATCACAGGACTGGCCAACATCGTCGACTCCTTCGCAGCCATTAACGAGTGCGTATTCAACAAGCACTACATCACCATGGCTGAGCTGATGGATTTGCTGAAGACCGACTTTGCCGGCCGTGAAGACCTGCGCCAGATGCTGATCAAGCGGGCGCCCAAGTACGGCAACGACGATGAGACCGTAGACAAGTACGCGAACTTCGTCGCAAGCTCCCTGAACGACGAGATGCAGAAGTACGTGGACGGCAGAGGCGGACACATCATCTCCGTTACTGCTACACAGTCCTACAACGTACAGCTGGGCAAGAACATCTCCGCCACACCGGACGGAAGACACGCGTTCACACCGCTGGCAGACAACGCTTCTCCGATGATCGGATGCGACCTGAACGGACCGACAGCCGTGGTCAAGTCTCTGGACTCCATCGATCAGTCCACCATGAAGGCGGGCATGCTGCTGAACCAGCGTTTTGACCCGGCAATCTGCAGAGGCGACAAGGGCATAGACATCGTTGAGACCGTGCTGAAGGCCCACTTCCACATGAAGGGCAGCCACATGCAGCTGAACGTTGTAGATAACGAAACCCTGAGGGATGCACAGAAGCACCCGGAGAACTACAGGAACATGCTTGTTCGTGTAGCCGGATACTCCGCGTTCTTCGTAGACCTGGAGGAAAACATCCAGGAAAACATCATAGAAAGGACCATTCAGACCGGACTGTAAAGGACGGCCGGATGCCGATAGAATACACTCCTTAACACAAACAAAGAGCTGTCTCAGAGAATGAGGCGGCTCTTTCGCGTTTCTTCTCCTCATCAGCAGGAAGAACGGCGTCCTTCCCATCGATATCACAGCGAATGCGGAGGATCACCCGGAGGAACTGCTTTGGGCCGCAGTTAATGCCTGGATTAATGCGGGAACCTGTCCCAGGGAAATCAAATGCCGCACAGACAGGACGGAAAAATTCTTCTGTGATCTCTGCAAGCGTTCAGGAATACGCCTGAACCGCGTTTCAGAGCCAATAGAAGAAATAGAAGACGCCAGGGAATCCATGTTTGGTTTCTTCAGTCCGGATGATGATGAACCTGATATTCCGCCGGAAACAAACGAGCTCCTGACTTTCCTGGCCGATGCAGCAGATGAGGCTCTGGATACTTTCCCTCCGGACGAATTATCCATGGTACGCATTCTTCTGGATACCCTGGATGAAACTGAAGTCCCAAAATCGCTCCTCAATCAGGCCCGCAGGAGACTCGACCAGTACCTGGGAAATATCAGCAGCAAAGAGGATGGTCCGACAGGTAAAAGACAAACAAGGTCGTCTAAGTCGGGCACAGATCTGGAGCTGACCCTGAAAGTTTACCCCCAGGGTATGAGCCGTGAAGTTACCCGCACGATGACTGTATGCGCCAGCGACACACTGGATGATCTGTGCTATGCTATACTCGACGCTTTTGAGTTCTATGATATATCGCATCTGTACGAATTCAATATGGACTGCAGACCCTACAGTTTCGACAGTTACCAGTGTGACGCAGATATAGACCGTTTCTCCACACGTGTAAAGATTTCCAGTCTTAACCTGATGAAGGGTCAGAAGTTCGCTCTGCATTATGATTTCGGTGACGACTGGCTGTTTATCATCCGTGTTCAGAGCATTCAAAAGGCACCCTATCATCCTGCTCATGTCACAAAAAGCAAGGGGCACGTTGAGCAGTATCCGGACTGGGACGATGACGAAGATCCAGATGACTGGGAAGACTGAAATTTTATGGGGATGCAGCGCGGCTGAATGCAAAACCCGGCAGCCATGACAGCGGAGAGAATCGTTCGCTGACAAGCGGCAGTAATAAACTGCCGCATATTTCATTAATCCTGGCTATTCCACGATGCCATGCAGCACCCCATTGCTCAGGATGTCCTGCATGAGCCCTCCCAGCTGCCCGGCAGACATGCCTTCGCTGCCTCCGCAGGCTGCCCACCGTCCTGCCAGGCTCAAGGCTCCGCTGATCATATAGTCCAGCCGGTAATCCGCGGAGACATCCTCCGGATCCACACCAAACTGCTCCTTCAGAAGCCCGATGACCGGTCTTTTTATATATGTTTCTATATTCTGGTTCCCCTGGTTCTTCAGCAGCACCGCCACGGAATCGCCGTACTCCGCCAGGGTATCGGTTACCACATTGACAAACTGCTCCTCATCCCCAATGCGGCGGAGGTTCCGGACCATTCGCTGCCCCAGTTCCACGCAGATCTGTTCCTCTATGTATTCCCGGAGCGCATAAACATCCTGAAAGTAGTTATAAAACGTGGTCCGATTGTATCCTGCGGTTTCTGTAAGCTTCCGTACGCTGATTTTCTCTATGGGAAGTTTCTTATTCAGTCTTAAGAATGCCTGTACAAAGGCTTCCTTGGTGGCTTCCGTCTGTTCCGGCTTCTTGTTCATACCCTCTCCTTATTTTGAATCGACAATGTGCCCTGCATTGTCGGTTGATGAATCATCTCCGTCTGCCTACAATATAAGCATACGACAGGTGTCGAACCAGATCAAGTGGAAAACAGGCCGGTCAGGGCTTTGTTCAGCAAGGAGATTATTATGTTACACGAAGCGTACAGAGATTTCACCCACCTTCCGTATCTGCAGGCGCATCCGCTTCTTCGTCATCCTCTACTTTCAGCATCATCTCTTCAGCAACGCTGGGCTTTCCCTGATCCCCGTGTTTCAGATAGCTGTATCCAAAAATGCTGAAGACCAGAGCGCCTATGAAATTCACGAACAGATCCTTCATCGTATCCAGCAGGCCGATATCCAGGTATCCGCCGTAAACAGTGTATGTTTTACCTGACTTTGTTTCTATGATTGTTTTGGTAATATGATTGACATGTACAGGAATCTGAGAATTAGAGGGATCCAGTGTTACGGATGAGAATCGCTGGACGATGAAGTCCTTCTGCATGTCCATCTGGAAGAACAGATCTGCGAAGCACTCGATAAATTCCCATATGACGCCGATGGTCATGGAAAATGTAAAACCCACGAGAGTCAGGTAAAAGGGTGAAAGAGAGATCCTGCTGCTGCCTCGGTTCAGCACATATATAAGAGAGAAGCCAATTGCCGCACAGATGAACCCATTGATCGTATGGAGCATGGTATCCCAACCGGGGATCCGCACATAAAACTGGTTCAGCTCTCCCAATATTTCCGCAGCGTATATAAATAAATAGATAGTGATCTGCATCATAGCCGGGATCTCCACCCGGAACCGCCATTCCGTAAAGGCAGGCACCAGCAGCAGAAGAAGCGCCAGAACACAGACAGCAGCGCTTTCAAAATCTCTCAGATAGATCCGGCGCACCAGGGAGATGATCACCAGGATCCTCAGGAGAGAGTAGATCCGAAATGCCTGGGGATCCCTGCGGATCCTTGCCCGCAGCCTTGTGGTGAATAAAACCCTTTTCCGCTTTACTTCCTGGCCGGATGCAAACTCAGCCTTTTTCTGCTTATCATCCATATCTCATCACCATTTATCCTGCATTACTGCGCAGCCGCGTTAACATTCAAACTATTAATCTTTATATTGTAGCGGCTTCCATTGGTGATCGCAATGACAGAAATGGATAAATGGCCAATTAGGCGGATGGGAAAATCCGCTTGCTATCCCTGCAGCATCACGGCGAAATTATACAGCAGCTTGCATCCGTAGGCCATGATAATGATGCCGCATACGATATTGATCCCCCGGAGCATCTTCGGCGTGATTTTGGAATGAAACAGAGATACGACGCTGGTCATGCCGAACCACCAGATAAAGGAAGCGGCGCAGACGCCGAAAATGAAGAGCCTGCCCGCCGCTCCGGGCATGGATGTGCGGAAGGCGCCCAGCATCATGCTCCCGTCGATCAGCGCCTGAGGATTGAACCATGTGACGACACATGCGGTGGTGATAATCTTCCGGACGGCCATCTCCGTCTTTCCCTGATCTCCCTCCATGCTGCCTTTGTCCCGGAATATCCCCCAGCCGATCCATATGACGATCAGTCCGCCTGCCAGAAGAATGGCAAGCTCCAGGATCCGGTTGGAACTCATGATTCCGCCTACCCCAAAGAAACAGGCGATGGCGAGCGTTGCGTCGAAAAAGAAAATGATCAGCGCTGTCAGGAGGATGCGGCTCCTCCTCTGGGTCAGCGCAGTGTTTATTGCGAATATGTTCTGGGCTCCAATGGGCATCACATAGGCGAAGCCCAGGACCAGTCCCTGCATCAGTGCATTCATTATTATTTTCCTCCCCGTTTGCATTACCCGGCGGCAATTCGTCATTCCGCTGCTCATTAGGTACTAAATTATTACTTGATTTTGTTTTGCTACAAAGGTAGTATACAGATAAAACAACGTTATGGCAAGAACGCACTTTATTGTGAGCAGGTAAGGAGTTTGTTACCATGATCCCTACACATTATGACTGTCCATGTCTGGAAAAGTGTCCGCTGCACCGCGCTACAGAGGTGATCGGCGGCAAGTGGAAGATGCAGATCATCTGCGCCCTGAATAACGGCGGGACGATCCGCTACAACGAATTGAAACACCGGCTGGATGGAATATCCAACACAGTCCTCGCCCGCAGCCTCAGAGAACTCGAAGCAGAAGGTCTGGTTACCCGAGAAGAATTTCTGGAAGTTCCTGTACGCGTGGAGTATTCGACTACAGAAAAATGCGACAGCCTCATCCCCATACTGGAGCAGCTCAGCGACTGGTGCGAGCAGTACATGATGGAAGCGGAACCGCCGGAGGATAATGCCGCGCAATAAAATAACGCAGCGCAGCAAAGGCTGCGCCGCAGAAAAGCCCCGGGCGAATGTGCCTGGGGCCCTCCGTGTCTTATTAACGCGTCTTATTCATTAAATATACCGGTTCCGTCTTACGATATCGTAGGTCTCCCGGGCGATCATCAGCTCCTCCTTGGAAGTGATGACCATGACCGCCACGCGGGAATCGTCCGTGGACAGGAAGGACTGATCTCCTGTGATCGAAGCGTTCTTCGTCCGGTCGATCTTGATTCCCAGATTGCCCAGGTTGGAGAGGATCAGATTCCTCATGTACGCATCGTTCTCACCGATGCCGCCGGTGAACACGATGGCGTCCACGCCGTTCATCTCAGCGATGTAGGCGCCGATGTAGAACCGAACTTTGTGCGCGAAGACACGCAGCGCCAGCTCTGCACGCTTGTCGCCCTTCTTCATGGCTGCTTCCAGGTCGCGGAAGTCGCTGCTGATGCCGGAGATGCCCAGCACGCCGGACTTCTTGTTCAGCATTTCTATCGTCTCATCGTGGCTGATACCCAGCTTATCCGTAAGAACCGCTACGACAGAGGGGTCCATGTCGCCGCTCCGGGTGCCCATAACCAGACCCTCCAGGGGCGTCAGACCCATGGACGTATCTACGCTGCGTCCATGTTTGATGGCCGATACCGATGCTCCGTTGCCCAGATGGCATGTGATCAGCTTCAGGTCGTTTACATCTACATTCATCATCTCTGCGGCACGGATCGCCATATATTTATGAGATGTGCCGTGGAAACCGTACTTTCTGATGCCGAACTTCTCATATGCGTCATAGGGAATCGCATAGAGATAGGATTCCGGACGCATGGTCTGATGGAACGCTGTATCGAAAACTGCGACCATAGGCCGTCCCGGCATAACCTGCTGGCATGCTCGGATGCCGTCCATGTTCGGCGGATTGTGGAGCGGCGCCAGATCAACGCACTCCTCCAGCGCAGCCATAACATCATCATTGATAAGTACAGAACTGGAATATTTCTCCCCGGCGTGCACAACGCGGTGACCTATGGCATCGATCTCGCTGAGATCCTTCAGCGCGCCGTATTCCGGATCTACAAGAACATCCATGATATAACCGATCGCCTCTGTATGGGTCTGCATCGGCTTCTGAAGAACGTAGGTGTCCTTGCCGATGGTCTCGTGCTTAAGCCGTGAACCCTCGATCCCCAGGCGCTCAACCAGTCCCTTGGCGATAACTGTCTCGTCGTTCATAGAGATCAATTGATACTTGATAGACGAGCTTCCGCAGTTAAGTACTAATACCAGCATTATTTACCCTCCTGTTTCCTGCTTTACTTAGGTTTTACAAGCATACCACAGGGGGGATAAAAAACGCAAGAATAATTCCTACTTTTTTCGATAGTTTATTCATTAACAAAGACTGGCACGCCCGGCGTCCGAACCATTTTCTGCGCAGGCTGAATTTCACCGGTTCCGACGGTCCCGACCCCTGCGTTACATCAGCGACATCTCATTGATGATCAGGTGGAAATTCAATCCCAGACTATTGGCCGCCCTCTTGCACAGAAGCATCCGGTCCATGAATATCTCGAAGTACTCGCCGATTTCGCCGTAACGGGTATCGACGTGGAGTTTCAGCTTGATGCCGGAGTGATCCCGGTTGATCTTGATCTCCGCCTCCGTCGCTGAGAAATTCACCCGGTCATGGATGTCAAACAGACTCTCGTCCTCCTGCTGGACCCGGCTGCGGCGGACGTCAGACTTATCCGCCAGGATCAGCGCCGCGCTGATCCGGTTCACAGGCACGCCGTTCCCTTCATCATGATTGCCGATGGCACAGATGATCGGCGCGATGTCCGAGGCCGGCACCTTCATCTCATTCAGCAGCTGAAATGCCATGAGAGCTCCGGACTGACTGTGATCCACACGGTTCACGATGTTCCCGATATCGTGGAGCCAGGCGGCCGTGATTGCCAGGTCTATCGTATGGTCATCCTCTCCCAGCGTTTCCAGGATATACCGGGTCCGTTCCACGACGATGCGCACATGGGCAAGGCCGTGTTCTGTGTAACCCAGGGCTTTCAGAGCTTTGTTCTGGCACTCGATATATACCCGCGCCGCTTCGTTCTCAGATATCCTCGCAAACAGCGGGAACCGGTCCAACTCCTCAGAAACTTTCTTTTTCTTTGATGTTTTCTTTTCTTCTTTCTCTTTCTTTTCTTTCTTCATGTTCTCTTCTTTCGTCTTTTCCCCATTTCTTCTTTTCTCTTACTCAATTTCGATTCAGTGTAACATGAAGAGGTTAAATCCAGAGAGTAATGTATGTTAATCTTATGTAAAAACACCGCCCGCTTTATTTTTCGGGAGTATAATGAACATAGCAGAAGAAAGGAATATGACTATGATCAGAAACATCGGCACCATACCCGAGCATGACGCCCGTTCCCTTGCGCGTCAGCGGTTTATAGAAATCAGCAGATTCGACCAGAAGGATCCCAAGCATTGTCTGCTAATGAATAAAGGTGATTCCCTGCGTGAAAAACTGCTTGCTGTGATCAACATCCGGTACACCGAATGCTTCTGTGAACCATCATCTTTTCATGAAGGAGTCATTACCATTGGTGACTGGAAAATCACGTGTAATTTTTTTCACCGGATACCCGAGAGCTGCATTGAGGGAATCTACCTCTTTATCCTGACTGCGGGTGAAATTCAATGTGAATCTGAAAATATGCTGGACTCACTTTTTGCGGATACATGGGGAACAAGCTATGTAGACGCTGGCGTACGTCTGCTGAAAGACCGCCTGACTGCAGACATGGAACTTCGCTTCCCGGGACCTGGTGTCAAATTGACCCGGGAGTTCGGCCCGGGTTATTACGGCATGCCCGTCTCAGAAACCTCTGCATTCTTCCACGTTCTGCACGGAGAGGAACTCGGAATGAGCCTGACTGACAGCGGGCTTCTAATTCCACAGAAATCATGCTCCGGCATGTTCTTCGCCGTAAATGATCTCGAATTTGATGAAGGTCCGGAATGCATTGATTGCCGGGGCGGCAGTCTGGGATGTCAGTACTGCCAGATCATGCAGAAGAAGAGCAGTATTTAATAAACATGCATTTACTTAGGTCTGTGCAAAATATATATGTATTTATACAAATGTTGTATAACAACAAATACAAGTTGACAATATGACCTCATTGGATTATTATTCACTTAACAAAGAATATTTTATTGATTCATATCTTTGAACCTCATTATTATCATAGTCTGCGGTTCGCTCAAATGGAGTGTGACCTGTTTTCATATTCAAAGAGGCGGATGAATAATCGCAGATCACCAAACGATTGACAGGTCAAAACGCTATGACCACCCATGGAGGTGAAGAGGCGTCATGTACGCAACGTTGCTTGATTTCGGAAGTACATATACTAAAGTTGTTTGCGTGAATCTGGACGACGGGCGGATCGCGGTTTCGGATAAAGTCCCTTCCACGGTTCACGAGGATGCAGAGATCGCGCTGGACCAGTGTCTGCATATTGCGCAGCGGGCGATAGGATGCGCAGCCGTAGCGGAATCTCTCAAGCTTGCCAGCAGCAGTGCGGCAGGCGGTCTTCGCATCGCTGTGTCAGGACTGACACAGTCTCTGAGCAGCCAGGCAGGACGCAGCGCCTGCTTCGGCGCCGGAGGCAAGATCGTATGCTCCTGCGCCGGCATTCTGAAGCAGGATGACATCGATTCCATCGTGGACTCCGGAGCGGAGATCATACTGTTCTGCGGCGGCTACGAGAACGGCAACCGGCAGGCGGTCCTGCGGAACGCCCGAACGCTGTGCGAAAGTCCGGTCACGATTCCCGTAATCTATTCCGGGAACTCAGCCCTGGTCAGCGAGATCCGCATGCTGTTCGAAAGTCACGGAAAAGAGTGCTTTATTACAGAAAACATCATACCGAATGTGGGGAAGCTGAACATCGGGCCCACAGTGGAGGTGATCCGAAACATTTTCATGAACCGGATCACAAACATGATGGGGGTCAGCGGCGTACAGCAGCGGATGGATGGTCCCATTACCCCCACCCCTGCAGCAGTTCTCAAAGCCGGAGAGCTTCTCTATCGGGGGACAGAACAGGAACCAGGGATCGGCCCCTACATGATGGCAGATATCGGAGGTGCTACAACGGATATCTATTCCTTCGCTGAGAATATCGCGTATGATGGTGCCCGGACAGCAGGCCTTCCGGAGCCGGTCTGCAAGCGAACAGTAGAAGGCGATATGGGCATGCGGGAATCCTCCGCCTCTCTTGCTGCCGAGACGGGAGCATCACGGATCGCGGAAACGTGCGGTATCACTGAGGAAGAAGTTCAAAAGGCGGTCGAACACAGAATGGAACATCATGATTACGTCGCGGATACGCCGGCAGAAAGACAGTTTGACCTCTGTCTGGCAGCAAACGCGGTAAGGATCTCTGCTGAGCGGCACGCAGGACGCATCCAGAGAGAACTGGATCACGGGACCCGGCTCGTACAGTATGGAAAGAACCTCACGGATGTACAGACAGTGATCGGTACCGGCGGTATCCTGGTGAACAGCGCCGCCTCCGACAGCAGGCATATTCTGGAACAGATCAGGCGTACTTCGGAGGACCGCCTTCTCCCCGACCAGATCGGAACACATGTGGACCGGAACTACGTGTTCTACGCAGCAGGGCTCATCGCCGACCGTTATCCCGACTGCGCCGTCGCCATGATGAAAAACAGCGCAGGATTACAGAAGTAGAGGAATGTTATGAGTATTACGATTAACCGAAGATTCAACGAGAAAGATCTCCCTGACATGGAGACCATCAAGGCGGACGCGAAAAAGATCGCTTCCGGCATCACCATCGGCGAGACACTGTTTATGAAGGAACACGGCGTAAGATCCGAGGTGGAATATAAAAAGAAAATGATGGCGGAAGGCAAGATCATGAAGCACTCTGTCATCGGCTGGAATTCCTGGGACGTCACCGCCGAGGGCATGCGCAAAGTCTACGATACACTGAAGGAAAACGGTTCCTCCATCGACCGCTTCGGTATCTGCTGCGACTGGATCATGGGTGTGCCGGAAAAGTACCGCAGCATGTTCCAGGCAAGCGGCAGCCTGATCCTGAACACGCCGGAGGAATGGCAGAAGCTGGGACAGGTGGTTCCAGCCCATCCCCATCTGGGCGACCACATGATTGGATCCCTGAACGGCGTGGAGAATGTAACGAACGCGCTGAACGCCGGCGTAACATCCATCGGCAACCTTGCTCAGTACTTTACTTACGAATATCCCGGGCTTGAGATGGAACAGTACCGTACGGAGGATTATATCAAAGCCATGGCTCTCATGGGCGAGTTCAAAGATCAGGGTGTAGTGATGCACTGCAATCTGGATGACGGATACGGCGCGCTGTTCCACGACGTGGCAAATCTCCTGGGCTGGGCCAAACTGGAGAGATATGTGGCAGAGGATCTGATGGGCGGCCGGGTCGCTCACTGCTACGGAAACCTCTTCAGCGACTCCTTCCTCCGGATCGTGTTCAACAGGGCTTTGTCTAAAATAGATAAATACGGCACACCGGGCACCTTTATCAACGGGAATACCATTGATTACGGCGCATGTATTCCCAGAAACTATGCTGCCCTCTGCTCCTATGCGCTCCCCGATGTAGCATGCCAGATGAAATACCCCACAGGCTACGCGGTTGCTCCGGTACCCTTTACCGAGGCGATACGCATTCCTGCTCCTGAGGAGATCGTCGAGGCTCAGCTCACCATGGACATGGTCATTGAGAAAGCTCAGTATTACGTGGACTATATTAACTGGGACAAAGTCAATGCGGAAGCGGACCTGATCGTTGCGGGCGCGGACATGTTCTTCGAGCGGGTGATGAACGCACTGGACGACCTTGGGGTAGACACGGAGCACGGCGGCGAGATCGTTGCGGTACTCAAGGCCATCGGGCCGGAGCAGCTGGAAGTGAACTTCGGCGCGGGTCATCACCAGAAAAACGCCATGAGAGGCAGAGTGCCCCTGCGCGCCACGTCTATTGTAAGGACCATTACAAAGATGGAAGACGATGCTCTTGCTAAACTGAATCCCTCCGTGGATAAGCCTCTGGCCGGTGTGAACATCGTCCTGGGATCCACTGACGTCCACGAGTTTGGAAAAGAAGTCATCGGCGGATACCTGCGGGGCGCCGGCGCCAATGTGTTCGATCTGGGTACGTCTGTTCCCATCAGCGAGATCAGCGACACACTGATCGAGACCGGCAGCAATATCATATGCATGAGCACCTATAACGGCATGGCATACAGTTTCGCTCGGGATCTGAAAAAGGCGCTGGACGACGCAGGATTTACGGATGTTCACATGCTGTTCGGCGGGCGTCTGAACGAAGCCATGGACGGAAGCGATGTTCCCGTTGACGTGACGGACAAACTGAGGGCAATGGGAATCAATGCAGATAACGATATAGACACAATAATTGA
This sequence comes from uncultured Eubacteriales bacterium, assembly GCA_900315125.1. GTDB lineage: Bacteria > Bacillota > Clostridia > Peptostreptococcales > Anaerovoracaceae > Aminicella. Next base: position 29,638 of record OMXT01000048.1, on the reverse strand, counting down.
TACGATTCGTTCTTATATTCAGTAACGATGATCGGATTGGCAAAAGGTAATATCGAACTATTGAGGAGAAACACATGAGCAAGAACACAGTATTTATCGGCGGCGGAAACATGGCAGAAGGAATATTCCGCAATATGCTGAACCACGGATGGAACAGTGACGAGATTATTGTCAATGAGCTGCAGAAAAAGCGCTGCGCCTATATTACAGAAACTTACGGCATCAAGGCGGCGCCTGCCAATGACGACGCGGTGAAAAATGCGGATCTGGTGATATTCGCACTGTTGCCCAGGATTCTGCCCGCTGTTGCGGCAAACACCGCCGAATTGATTGCACCGAATGCAGTCATCCTCTCTATCGCCGCCGGCGTCACCATAGAAACCATTGAATCCGCCGTGGGATCCGACCGGAAGATCGCCCGGGTTATGCCCAATACCCTGGGTCTGACGGGGCACGGCTGCAGCGCTGTCTGCTTTAATAAAAACATGAGCGAGGATGATAAGGCGCTGGTGCTCTCCGTCCTCGAGTCCATCGGCAAACCCCTGGTACTTTCTGAGGATAAATTCAGCGCATTTACGGGCTTCGGCTGCACCGGCCCGCTGTGGCTCTATAAAATGGCGGACGCCATGGTCAATGCCGGCGTCTACTCCGGATTCAGCAGAGCGGACGCAACGGACATGGTGCTGGAAAACATGCTCGGCGTGGCTTCCATGCTTCAGATGACGGGCAAGACCCCCGGCGATATGGTCAATGCAATGTGCTCTCCCGGCGGTGTGACCATCGAAGGCTTCAAATCCCTGCAGGAAGAGGGATTCGACGCTGCGGTCATGACTTCTATCGTTAAAGCAGTGAAAAAAGCCGGAGAAGTATAACTTTCAAAGAACAGGGGTGTTAAATATGCGATTTAAAGATAAAGTTGTTATTGTGACCGGTTCCGGCGCAGGAATTGGAAGGGCGGCAGCAATTGCCTTTGCCCGGGAAGGCGCAAAGGTCGCCGTTAATTCTGTATCCCAGACTGCCCTGGAAACACAGAAAGCCATTGCTGCTTCCGGCGGTGAGTCCCTTTTCATCAAGGGCGATGTTTCGAAATCCGAAGATGTGAAAAATATCGTAGAAACCACTTTACAGGCATATGGCAAAATCGATGTTCTGGTGAATAACGCGGGCATCGTCCTGGGCGGTCACCCCCACGATACCACCGAAGAGGATTGGGACAGAATGATGAATGTCAATGCCAAGGGCACATTCCTCATGATCCGGGAAGTCATCCCCCATATGCTGGAAAGAAAAACAGGCGCTATCGTAAACACTTCTTCCATCGCAGCTCAGAAAGGCCTGATTAACCGCTTTGGCTATTCCGCATCTAAGGGGGCTGTGTTATCTATGACACACGCTGTTGCCGCAGAATATGCAGACCAGGGCATCCGATGCAACGCAGTATGCCCCGGAACAATACTCACCCCATCGCTGCAGTATCGCATCGACCATGCCCCGGACCCGGAGAAGCAGCGGAAGGAGTTTTTCCAGCGCCAGCCCATCGGACGTCTGGGAACACCGGAGGAAATTGCGGAAGCAATTCTCTTTGCTGCTGATGATCGGGCTGCCTTTATGACATCCTCCGTCATATCCATAAACGGCGGGATGATCATCTGACAGCACATTTATTTCACCATTTAAGAAAATCCCGGAGCGCTGAGGGGACAGTGCTCAGGGATTCCTTTCTTATCTGCTGTATATCGGCTACGCCAGATCTTCGCATGCCTTTGGGAGCATCATGATGTTCTCAAGGGGTGCTCCCGACGCCAGGTCGCAGCCTGTGGCAAGGATCAGGCTCCTGCCGTTGGCCTTCTTGATGGCGGCGCAGGCTTCTGCATATGTTTCTTCCGGCGTTCCGTTCCAGATCACGCCTGCCGGATTGACATTTCCGAAGAGGATCAGTTTCTTCCCTTCGCAGTCGTTGAATGCCTCATCCAGATCCACCATATAGTCGCAGGAGAACGCATTGATGTCCGTAGATGCCAGGTCCTTCACACGGTTCCCGGACTTGCCGCAGATGTGGGCGATGTAGTATTTGTAATCCAGTGTTTCTGTGATCGTCTTATATTCCGGCAGCACATATTCCTTCATCATCTTGGGGCTCAGCATGTTGCCGCTGGCGCAGGGCTCCGCGATGAACGCGATATCCGCTCCGTGCTCCCGGAGCAGACGAAAGATATCCAGACTGGCTTCTGTAGCATAGTCCAGCAGCTCCAGCGCTCTGTCCTTATCCTTCATGAGGAGCATGAGGTACTCCGCCGTTCCATACATAACATTCGCTACTGTGTAGGGGCCGGCGATATCCACGATAACATACTTGTCATCCCCGACGATCTTCTTCGTCTCTTCACACTGCCGGAGCATGCACTGAACGAAATCATCCGCCAGCAGCTTCTCCCGGATATCAGACTTATCCAGATGATCCAACTGCTCCGGCGACGTAAAGCACGGTTTGGTATTCACCGGATTGCCAATTTTGGTCGTATCGATGCTGCATCCAAAGGCCGAGAGCCATGCGGTAAACACACCGTTCACGCCGCTGACCAGGTCTGTGCCGATGTCGTTCAGATGACCGGTAAATATAGATGCTCCCGCATCCGACAGGTGATAAAGTTCGTCATAGGATTTATTCTCTGTCTTGGACACCCATGCTCCCGCATCAACAAAGGCGAAAGGTGTTCTGTCCACGGGCTGATGGTTCATCACTGCGTCGATTCGTTCAATATGATTCATTTTAGACCTCCTGATTGCAAAGTCCTGACTCGCTGTAATTAATATGCTTTAATTTTCTGACTTTTTCACCAGGATTTCTATCAAGTTCATAGGTTTTAATACGATAATTTTCGGTCATTTATCGTCCGCTGCGAATAAATATCCGATCTCTCGCGAGCATATAAAGAATATTGTTCTAATTTATAGAAGTATTTTCAGCCAGACGCTAAATAATCGCATTATTTTTCGCCGCGTTTTGAGAATTATGCTTGTATTGCATGTTCACATATTCACAATAACCATTATACATGATAGATCTCTTATGCTACTATGGACGTAACAACAGCAAGTCCTGGCTTTGTTCAGAAAGGATACGAATGGATCTCAGACCTGGGGCTGTGAGTCCGTCTGACTCACACCCCTTTAGCATCCAGCCACTCCTTTAGTACGACGGCATTATTATGCTCCTGGTCCTTCGCACTGTACAGGAGTACAACATTCTGACTCTTAAGCAGGCCGCGGAGCTCGCTCAGGCACTCCGCCGCATAATCACTGGCATCCAGCTCCGCAAGGTACCGTTCTCGAAACACGGGGTATTTATCCGGATCGTGACCGAACCACTTCCGCAGATCTGCAGAAGGCGCGATCTCCTTCCACCAGAAATTCAGATGCGCCTTCTCCTTTGATATGCCCCGGGGCCAGAGCCGGTCTACAAGGATACGCACCGCGTCGGACGGCTCGTATCCGTAAATCCTCACAATAGTAAGACTACCCATATTCAATCCCCTTTATCTGATCACAGCAAGTTCTTCCAGCGGCTTCTTTTCCCGGGGATGCCCGTCATCTCCGGGATACCCGATGGGCATGACGTCGAACACTTCCCAGTTCTCCGGCAGACTCAGTGCCTGACGGACCCGGGAGGGGTCGAAGTTCCCGATCCAGCAGCCCTGGAGCCCAAGATCCACTGCCGTCAGATACATAAAAGAGAGAGCAATGGCGCTGTCGGTGCAGCGGGCGCTGTGACCGCAGGGCATGGGACGGTCCCCCACAGAACATTCCACCAGGATCGCCGGCGCTGTTTCTATCCACTTCTGTCCATTACAGGCGGTTACCATTTCCGTGACGAAAGCCCGGTCCGTCACGAGCACATGGCGGTTCTGCTGGTTGTTCGCCGCTGTGGGCGCAAGCCGCCCCGCCTCCAGGATCTGCCGCAGTTTCTCCTCTTCCACAGGCCGGCCGGCGAATTTCCTGCAGCTGTACCGGCGCCGGATCACGTCCATAACACTCATAGAAACACCTCCGGTCAGGCCTTTGTTCCCTGAAGCTCTTCCAGCATCTGTTGAGGATTATCCGCTGCCTTTACCTTATCCATTGCCTTCACGATCACACCCTCTTCATCGATGAGGTATGTGGTGCGGACAATGCCCATGTACACCTTTCCGTAATTTTTCTTTTCCTTCCAGGCGTCGTAGGCCTCGATCACCTGGTGCTCCGGGTCGCTGAGCAGGGTAAAAGGCAGATTATATTTCGTCTCAAAGTTCTTGTGGGAGCGGACGCTGTCCTTGCTGACGCCCAGCACCACGGCGCCCTCCTCCTGGATCTGAGGATAACGCTCCGCGAAACCGCAGGCCTGTTTGGTGCAGCCTGCCGTATTGTCCTTTGGGTAAAAATAGAGAATGACCTTTTTCCCCAGGTAATCTGAAAGGGAATGCGTCTCCCCGTTCTGGTCCGGCAGCGTAAACGCCGGCGCCTTCGTTCCGATTTCAAGCATGACAAGCCTCCTATCTGTTTCGGTGTTTCGTGCTCACCGATGGTTTTCTATCCATATCATATCATACCATCGGCGGAATTTATATCCGTACTGATGAAAACGCCTCCTTTACAGTTCGTTCATCAGCCCCCGGATTCCGTCCCGTTTCAGGATCTGCTTATAATATCCAAGCTCATCCGCGATCAGGTCGTCGATCTCCCGCATGCCCAGCAGCTCCACAGGCGCCTTATCGTCGGTGAATATCCGGTCCCCGGTTTCCGGCACGACCATGGCTGCGCTGATCTCTTCCGACAAAGCCTTCAGCGCCGGGTCCTCGGCCGAACCTGCCTTTGTTCTAAACGTGTTTACAATATCCGCATCCGCGGACGCGAAGAGTTCCCGGTTCGTGTTGCCCGGTACGTCCGCCGTCGCCACATTTGGAAAAACCGAAGCGATGGTATCCGTCAGCCATGCGTCGATGCCCTCCGGCTGGTCGGAGCGCATATTCATGTTCACCACCATGACGCCCCCGGGATTCAGATGATCCCGCACCTCACGGAAGAACTCCGCGGAGCTCATCTGAAACGGTATAGTAATATCCTGATAGGCGTCTACCATGATCACATCATACTTCCGGTTCGTTCCCTGAAGATAAGCCCTGCCGTCATAGGTGGCGACCGGAATATCCTCCGAGACACCGAAGTAACGATGGGAAAGAGTCGTAATTTTCCCGTCGATCTCCACTCCTTCTATATCTGCGCCCGGAAAATACCTGCGGGTCTGCTGGGCGAAGGTTCCAGTGCCCATTCCCAGGACAAGCACGGATGGTTTCTCTTTCTCCGCGAATCCCGCAGTCACCGGCGCTGCCAGCGCGTAATCATAATACATGCCCGTAAGGCTGTTCGTCTTCATCTTCACGGACTGGACGCCGAACAGGACGTTCGTAGAAAATATGGTCCGGTCCGGCAGGTCCTTCACCTGAAGATAATTGTAGATCGACTCTCCTTCGTATGTCAGCCCCTTTTCCCAGAAAGCGAAGCTTCCTCCGCAGCCAATGGCGCTGAGGACAACGAATGCCGCGGTCATACCTGCTGCCATGCGGCGCCGCCTGCCCGACGTCAGGAAGTACACAAGGCCCAGTGCCAGAAGGATCCCGGAAAATATCAGAAATGTAACGGCGGTCCCCACCGCAGGAATCGTCACAAACGTAGGCAGAAATGTTCCAATGATGGACCCTATGGTATTGCAGGCGCCCAGCCTGCCTACGATCTGGGCGTTATTATCAAGGGAATCTGTCGTATATTTTACCAGGGACGGAGTGACCGTTCCCAGCAGAAACAAGGGAAAGACAAATATGATCATGCAGGAGAGGAACGCTGCCCAGGTCAGGAACCCGGTGCTGATAGTGATCGCAAGGGCCCCTGCAATGGCGACGATCAGGTATTTCCCCGCAAAGGGAATGGCGGCGATCCATAGGGCGGCGATGAGTATCCTTAAATAGAGCCGGTCGGGATCGGGATCCTGGTCCGCTTTCCGCCCGCCGTACAGGTTCCCGAGAGCCATGGCGATCATGATCGTGCCGATGATGATGGTCCATACGATCTGGGATGAAGAGAAATAGGGCGCCAGCAGCCGGCTCGCTCCCAGCTCCACCGCCATGACGGCCATGCCCGCGAAGAACTCCGTCAGATAGAGAAATAAATGATTATTAAGCAGCGGGCTGCGGCGGCTCTGCTGGTTTTGGCCCCCCTGCCCGTCCTGCTGGTTCTGCGTCTGCGGCATCGCTGTGACCTCCTGGTATTAATGATTCGAGATTCAGATGTACTGATTATATCACAATCCGATTCCGTCTTTTTTGAAATTTATTCCAGTTCCCTGTAATGAAAAATCACACCCCGGAAGACAGGCTGTGATATACTGTAGGCAGGAATCAATGCAGAAAGATATACTACGGAGAAATCGTATGGGAAAACTTCTTAATCCAGGATCCATGGGATTTGAAATATCCAGGAATACCAGGCCGTATGTTGATAAGTCCATGATCATCGAACTTCTGAACTCTAAAGTAAATACGGAAAACCGCTTTGTATGCGTTTCCCGACCCAGACGGTTCGGCAAGACAATGACGATCAATATGCTTTCCGCCTACTATGATCGGCAGAGCGACGCAGATGCATTGTTTCAGGGAATGAAAATTACTGAGTCTAAAAGCTTCACACGCTGTTCCAACAGTTTCAATGTAATAAAAATCAATATGCAGGAGTTTGTTTCCCATGCAAAAAATGCCGTCGAACTCATCCATACCCTGTCGGACTATCTTCTGAAAGAAGTTCTGCGTTCTTATCCATCTCTGGATTACATCGACAAAGGCAATCTTTCCTACGTGTTGGAGACTGTATCCGAATATACAGGGATTCAGTTCATCATCATTATTGATGAATGGGACTCTCTGTTCCGCGAATATAAAGATGACCGCGAAAGCCAGAGACTTTACCTTGACTTTCTTCGAGATTTTCTCAAAGACAAAGCCTACATTGCCCTTTGTTATATGACAGGAATTCTTCCAATCAAGAAATACGGCACTCACTCCGCACTGAACATGTTCGCGGAATTCTCCATGGAAAACCCCGGAGAAATGGCAGAGTTCACCGGCTTCACAGAGGAAGAAACAGAAGAACTCTGCCGGGAATATGACATAGACCTGACCGAACTGCGGGAATGGTACGATGGATATTCTTTTCCTGACTGTCAGCATATCTATAATCCTAAATCTATCGTCATGGCAGTCACCACCGGCATACTGGATGACTACTGGAACAGAACAGAGACCTACGAAGCGCTTCGGGCATATATCAATCTGAATTTCGACGGACTGCGGGATAATATTCTAAAACTGATAGCTGGTGACCGTCAGATGATCAATACGCGGAGCTTCCAGAACGATATGACTGATTTCTCTTCCTGTGACGATGTGCTGACGCTGCTCATTCATCTAGGATATCTGGGGTATGACTTTAATAGCAAAGAAGTTTTTATCCCCAATAAAGAAATCATGGAAGAATTCGTGACAGCGACAACAGCCAGGGAGCCCTGGGAGGAAGTGGTTAATTCTATCAGAAATTCCCGAGCACTCCTGAGGGATACATGGAACGGAAACGAAAATGCAGTGGCCCAGCAAATAGAATCCGCTCATCTGGAAACCAGTCATCTGCAGTATAACGACGAAAATGCACTGTCCTACACCATTTCGCTGGCTTACTATGCTGCAAGAGATTATTATACCGTTATCAGGGAATTGCCTGCGGGGAAGGGATTCGCCGATCTGGTCTTTGTACCCAGAAAAAATCACATGAACTGTCCGGCTATGATTATTGAACTGAAATGGAACAGCTCTGCAGAGACTGCACTTTCCCAGATCACCGACAGAAAATATCCCGAGGCGCTGGGAGAGTATACAGGCAGTATTTTGCTTGTCGGAATAAATTATGACCGAAAAACGAAAAAACACAACTGCAAAATCAAAAAGATCTGATTCCGCAGCTGTCTTTCCTCAACACTAACCGAGATTCTTAATAAACACATCAAAGCGGGGCAGAGTCAGCGAAACGAAGCCCCGCTCTTCTGTATTCAGAATCCCCAGCTAAACGTAAAGCTCCGCTGCAGAATAAAGCGCCGCATTGCCCGCCATGATCACCCGGTCGCCCCGGATCTGACAGTAGAGCACCCCGCCCCGGGGCGATGCCTGGTATGCCGTGACCTCGCTCTTCCCAAGAGCATCCGTCCAGTAAGGAATAATGTGGCAGTGCCCAGAGCCGCAGACCGGATCCTCATTCACTGCCAGCTTGGGTGCGAAGGTTCGGCTGACGCAGTCGTAGGGTGAATCCCCGTCGTCTCTGGCCGTCAGCTGCAGCAGCAGGCCGTCCAGCTCTTTCACTTTATCCAGATCCGGCGATACGCTGCGGATCTGCTCCGCATCAGGGAGCACGCACAGCAGATCCCTGCCCATGTAGGCCGCCTCCGGCCGGATGCCGATTGCCTCTTCCATGGCGTCTGTCACGGGCACCTGCTTCAGCGTGTAAGCCGGGAAGTCCATACTCAGCCGCTCCCCGTCCTTCGTCACGATCAGGTCGCCGCCGAGGGTATGGAATGTCACCGACTCTGCCTCTTTCTCATAGAAGCGGAACAGGATATATGCCGTCGCCAGGGTGGCGTGTCCGCACAGGTCGATCTCCCCGCCCGGGGTGAACCAGCGGAGATGGTAATCCTCTCCTTCTTTTACAACAAAGGCTGTCTCGCTGAAGTTATTCTCCATGGCGATGTTCATCATCAGCTCATCCGGGATCCAGTCTTCCATCACGCAGACCGCCGCCTGGTTTCCGTGAAACACCTGATCTGTAAAAGCGTCAACCACATACTGTTTTAACATGTTCTCCTCCTCATCATTTACCAAAGTACCCGCATTCACCACGCCGTCCCGGGCGCGATCTCCAGCCGGTCCTCCCATACGCGGCAGGGCAGACAGCGGATCTCGACTCCTGCTCCCGCCGCTGCTTCCAGCGCTTCCCCGAAGGCCGGGTGAGTCTCCATATTCGGGAGCACCTTGTATACCCCTTCCGTCTGGATCACGAAGGCGACGGAGCACCGATACCCCCTGCCCGAAAGCTCCGCCAGTTCCTTCAGGTGCTTCACGCCCCGCTCCGTGGGAGCATCCGGAAAATAGCCGATGCCGTCCTCCCGCACCAGCGTGCAGCCCTTTACCTCCAGAAGATGCTCCCGCCCGTCCCGGATCATGTGGAAATCAAACCGGGAATCCCCGATCGTATATTCCGGCCGGATCTCATCGAAAATATTCAGACTCTTAAGCCACTCCCCTGTCACCGCATTGGGCGCCTGACTGTCCATGTTAAAGAGCCTGCCGTTGCCCCGGTAAACTGCCACCAGGTCATAGGGCGTCTTCCGCTTCGGATTGTCCGCCCGGCTCAGGATCACGGCGTTCCCGGGCACAAGCAGCTCCCGGCACCGGCCGGTGTTCTTCACATGAACGTCCAGCAGTGTTCCATCCAGCTCCACCTGAGCAACAAACCGGTTTTTTCTTTTCAGGAACAAAGCCCTGACTGTCTCTTCGTACTTCATAACCTGCCGCGATCCTCCCCTGCTTTTGACTGCCTTTATTATGTCACCATTCCTCTTTGTTTACCATACCAATCACTCTGAAAAACGGGGGGGCGGGGCTTTGTTCACGGAAAAGCCTTGACTTATGTCCGAAATCATACTATAGTATTCGTATATTATGTACGATTTCATACAATCAAGGAGCAGTTATCATGAAGAAAGATCTGAGCCGCAGGACGGACCGCATCAGCCTGCTGACATCGGAAATAGACGGTCTTTACCACACTGCTGCTGTGCAGGTGGGCATCACCGACAGCATTCTGTATGTTTTCTATACCATGCTGGTGGAGGGGGGCAGCTGTCCCCTCAGTGACATTTACAAGCTTTCCGGGATGAGCCGGCAGACCGTCAATTCTGCGGTCCGCAAGCTGGAGGCCGGTGGATATATCACGCTGACGGCCAGCGGCGGCCGCTCCAAGAACGTGCAGTTCACGGATTCCGGCAGAGATTATGCGGAAAGGACCGCGGGCCGCATTATTGCAGCGGAACGCAGGATCTTCGACCAGTGGGATGACAGCGTTATTGACTACTATATAAAGATGCTGGAGGAATTTATCAGCGCGTTCAAGAAGGAAACGGCGGATCTCGCGGCTCCTGCGGAAGCAGAGGTGAACGCGGAGGAAGGACCGGGAGACTCGCATCAAGAGGACGAATAATCATGCCCAGAACGAAGGACCAGATCCAGCTTTCGGATCATTTTACATACAGGCGGCTGCTTCGGTTTACCCTGCCTTCCATCGCTACGATGATCTTCACATCCATTTACGGGATCGTGGACGGATTCTTCGTATCGAATTTCGCAGGGAAGACAGCATTCGCCGCGGTGAACTTCATTCTGCCTGTGATTATGATCCTGTCTACCGTAGGGTTCATGATGGGTACCGGCGGCACGGCTATCGTCTCCCGTACATTCGGTGAAGGCAAGCCGAAAAAAGCAATTGAATATTTCTCGCTGTTCGTGTACACCACACTGATCGCAGGCGTTCTGTTCATGCTTCTGGGAATGATCCTCATTCCTTTTGCCGCCTCGGCACTTGGAGCAAAAGGAAAAATGCTGGAGGACGCTGTGCTTTACGGACGCATCAGCCTCATTTCCCTGCCCTTTTACATGCTGCAGCTGCTGTTTCAGTCCTTCTTCGTCACTGCGGAGAAGCCGCGGCTCGGCCTTGTGACCTCCGTGTCTGCGGGCATGACGAATATTATTCTCGACGCTGTGCTTGTCATCTCTCTGCCTATGGAATACAAGCTGGCAGGCGCAGCCATCGCTACCGCCCTGGGTGAATTCGTAGGCGGCGGGATACCGCTGATCTATTTTGCGCGGAAAAACAGCAGCACGCTGCGTCTTGGACGTACGCGATTCTGCGGCAGGATCCTGGGCGAGGCCTGCGTCAACGGATCTTCTGAGTTCATGAGCAACGTCTCCATGAATATCGTCGCCATGCTCTATAACCTGCAGCTGCTGAAATATGCCGGCGAAAACGGGATCGCAGCCTACGGAGTCATCATGTACGTCAGCCTGATCTTCGCCAGTTCCTTCATAGGATATTCCGTGGGCGTATCGCCGGTCATCGGATACCACTACGGCGCCGATAACCGGGGAGAACTCCATAACCTGCTGCGGCGCAGTCTGCGGATCATCATCTGCTTCGCCCTGTCCATGTTCGCGCTGGCAGAACTGACGGCGCCGCTGATCGCCCGGATCTTCGTAGGATACGACCCGGAACTTTCGGCGATGACGGTATCCGCGTTCCGGATCTATGCCTTCGCTTACCTGCTGATGGGGTTCTCCATATTCGGATCCGGCTTCTTTACATCCCTCAGTGACGGCGTGACGTCAGCGCTGATCTCGTTTCTGCGGACCCTTGTATTCGAAGGAGGCAGCGTGCTGCTCCTGCCCCTGGTCCTGGGCGTCAACGGGATCTGGAGCGCCATCGTCGTCGCGGAGACCATGGCCGTCCTGCTGACATTCCTGTTCATGAAGATCAAGCAGAAAAGATTTGGATATTAAGAAAAGACTCCCGGAGCCGGCATGCAGGCCGTCTCCGGGAGTTTCCTCATTCAATATCTGTATTAGTCCCCGATCACATTTCTGCTGATGATCTCGTTCTGTACCTCATCGCAGAGTTCTACGAAGAATGCCGAATAACCCGCAACACGTACGATCAGATCTCTGTGATTCTCCGGGTGCTTCTTGGCGTCGATCAGTTCTTCATTATTTACACAGTTGAACTGCATCTGGGCGTTGCCCATGTAGTCCGCGCTCTGGATCAGCGTCTTTACGCCCAGTCTTCCCTGAGGCGTATCCATCCACTTCGGTGAGAATTTGAAGTTATGGGACATGCCCAGACTCATGTTCTCGCAGTGCAGATGGGAAGCAGACTTGATGATTGCCGTCGGACCGCTCTTATCGGCGCCCTGGGTCGGGCTCATGCCGTCAGACAGAGGCGCATAGGCTTCTCTTCCGTCTGGTGTAGCGCCCACCATGCCGCCCAGAGGCGTATGGAAGGACTGGGACAGGGTACCGTGGATGTGATAAGCATAAAGTGACTTATAGGAGTTCATCTTATGCTCTGTGTAATCGATGATATCCCTTGCGAAGGCGTCTACATCCTGATTGTCATTACCGTATTTAGGTACGTCCAGGCAGTCCTGACGGATCTGCTCATAGCCCTTCCAGTCTGCGTCCATTGCCTGTTTCAGCTGTGCCAGCGTATATTTCTTATCATCGTATACCAGCTTTTTCACTGCGTACATGCTGTCCGCATAGGTGCCGAGGCCCGCGAATATGGATCCGGGTCCCGCATAGAGACAGGCGCCGCCTCTCATGACGTCCTTGCCCTTCTGCATGCAGCCATCGATGAAAATAGACATGTAAGGCGTAGGATTCACCTCACTGTATACCTTCTCAATAATATTGGATCCCAGGCAGTTGATCTCAATCAGGTGATCCAGCTGTTTCTTCACGGCTCCTTCAAAGTCCGAGAACGTCTTAAACTCACTGATGTCTCCCGTATCAAACCACTGTTTGTCTCCGTAGGAATTCAGCACACCGTTATGGAGCGCCATATCGATACAGATGGGCCACTGGGTGAATCCTCCCGCAGTCCACTGATGGACCCTGCCGTTTTTCTGGGGCTCTACGCACCCCATCATGCTGTAGTTGCAGGCGTCTGCCCGGCTGTAGCCCTTGCTCATCATCATCTGTACATGAGCGTCGTCGAAGTGAACGGCAGGCATACCGGCGCCAGCCCGAATGACATCAACGATCTTCTCCATATAACGGTCCGGTGAATGTCTGTGCACACGGCAGGCCAGCGTAGGCTGGTACAGCTTAATCTTCCGCACCACTTCCATGATCAGGTACGTCAGGTCATTTGTGGCATCACGGAATCCGTCATCCATCAGTCCGCCCACCGTCATGTTGACGAACGGCATATATCCGGCGAAGTACTTGGATGTGGCAGAAGGCGTATACCAGATGACCTCGCACATCTTAAGCATGAAACATCCGAACAGTTCAAAGGCCTGCTCCGGCGTCATGTTCCCTTCCGAGATATCCTTCTTGAACATGGGATACATGTACTGGTCGATTCTTCCCAGAGACGTGGAGCACTGGTTCGCCTCAATGGAGAACAGCGACTCGATGGTCCATACCTCCTGCAGCGCTTCCCAGAATGTCTCCGGCGGATTGGCCGGAACCTTCGCGTTGACCTCTGAGATCTTCAGAAGTTCTGCCTTGCGTTTGGGATCTGTTTCTGCCTGAGCCAGCTTAGCCGCATAGTTGCTCAACCGCCGAGCGTACAGATTGACACCTTCACAGATCTCTATGGATGACTGGTAAAATGCCTTTCTTTCCTCATATTCCGGATCGCTGGCGCTCAGCGATGCCAGATGATCCTGTGCTTCCTTCAGGATCCCGTTTATGCCTTTCTTGAACAGGATAATATCATATCCAGGGCTGGAGTCGCCTCCGCCGTTTGTCACATGGTAGGACAGATCGGTGATTGCCGCTTCCATGCTGTATTCCCAGTAGCCCGCCTTGCGCAGCTCCACCTCGCAGGCCTCTGCCAGAGACTTTCCTTTCCAGAAGGGGAAGAGGATCTCTCTCATGATCTTCTTATCCGCTTCACTGATATAATAGGGATCCTGGTCTCTCGTGCTGATAGTATCCAGCTCTTCTTCCATCCACTCCCAGGCGATGTCCGGCGAAAACGCTCCTGCTCTCGGCCTGCCTGTGGGATTTCCGACGATCAGTTCTTCTTTCTGTATCAGCATGGGCGCCAGCTCGCATGCTCTGCGGAAGCTCTTGGCGATTCGGAGATTCGGGGGAAGGCCCGGATTCTTCATGGCCACCTCCGTAAAGGCGATCGCCCTTCCGATCGTAATGCTGGGAGTGACCTTAAGGTACTCCGACTTCAGATAATTCAGCCGGTCGTTCAGCTGCAAATCATCAAATTTCATCCACTGCCACTGCGCCATATGTTCATCCTCCTCATTGCTGTTCTAATATATTTATTTTAACCCATTCCTCTTGGGGCAAGGTTAAGACTTTTCTGTCAATTATAGAACAAAGTCATGGCTCGAGCATGCTCTCGAAGTATGCTTTGACGTAGGTGCCCTCTCCTTTGGATTTCCAGAGCTTCCACCCCTGCTCCGCCGCCAGGGGATTCGGATCTTTTCCGGAGAAGTAATATTCGTTCATCCGGATGACCCATTCCCGCATTACGTTCTTCTCTTCTGCCGTCAATTTCTCTCTTTTCTCGATGATCTGGAATCCAGAATCCGCCATCCGCCCCGTCGTCTCATCAAACCGCTTCCGCGATTCCTCCTTCAGGATCCCCAGGGATAGTGTCTGATACTGAAAGCTGCCATCCGGGCTCAGCTCCGCCTCCGCATACCGCAGCGGCCAGACAGATAGGGCGCCGGTGCAGTAATCAGTCAGTCCCTTCTCTGTCGCTGTATGCTGGAGATGAGAATGACCGCTGAGGTTTACCTTTACGCCGTTTTTCCGCAGAAGCTCCTGTACATCATTGCAGTTCGTGATAACGAAGCCATCCGTAAATGTCTTATTCTGGGGAAGTACATTCTGATGGGTCACCGTGATGCAGCGAACGCCCTGTTTCTTAAGCTCCGCCAGCTGCTTCTCCGCCCATTTCAGCGTTTCAGCCGTCATCGCTCCTGGCGCGTCCTCTGTGTTGCTGTCGAGAAACATCAGCGCCCAGCGGTCCGAAAGAGGATAGACATAGCTGAAGGAACCCGCATACCGGGCACTTCCCCGGTAATAGCCAAACTGCCGGCAGGCAGCCTCAAACTTCCGCTGCGGAATATTGGAGACCGGATATGTACTGCTTCCCTTATATCCCACCGAATAAGGATAATTGATATCATGGTTCCCGGGCAGCATCAGCACCGGAACCCCTGCGTCCTGGATCTCCTCCAGCTTTTCCGTAACCTTCGGCAGGCTCTCCTCTTCTCCGTTAAACGTGATGTCCCCGCAGATAACAAGAGCGTCTGGTTTCTCTTTCTTCACCTGTTTCACCAGACTGTCCAATATCTCATCGCTGTACTCTGTCAGCTTTCCGTCGGAACTCTTCACCATATCCTGCCACGCATCCCCTCTGTCCGTAAGGGATGCAGACAGGTAATGAAGATCCGTCGCGATCATCAGATGAATGGTGTCCTTTCCACTTTTCGGCTCCGTCACAGGATCCATCCGATACCCGTAATTATAGTAAATCATTCCACCCAAAATATCTCCAACGAGCAGGATCAGAAAAATCGCTGCCATTCCGCGTTTATACCTTCTGCATAATTTAAAGCCGCACTGTACTATGCTCCGGGCTGAGCTGGCATATTCAGTCATCGATATAGCGTATACTGTGCTGATACCTCAGCCAGAGTTCCTTATATTCCTCTGCGGAGGCTTGCATGACGGCAAGGATGTGCCTTAAAACTTTAGCCGGCACACGGCTGTTGTTATTTCCAAGCATAAAAGATCCATTTTTCAGAATCCATATCTTCGTAGCGTTTTCGCTAGGCTTACCTTCTGAAATATGGAAATGAATCGGTTCATTGTTTTCATTCGTCCAAAAGTAAACATACCAGCCTTGGTATCTAATATAAACAGGCATCAGACCGCATCCCCCATCTGATCTAAAGACCGAAAATAACAAATCGTCGGGTATATTTTTCTGAAATCATCCAGGAAATTTTTCGTCTTCTCCGGATCTGACGCAAAATTGTTGTGTAGTATCTTCCCATCGTTTGATATCAGAATCGCCATGGCAGTGCTGCATTCTTCAAATGCAACATCCTGATCCGAATACGTTATCATTATTCCATTTTTTTCACAGTATTCTTTTCTCATGTTGTTTCTCCTTATCCCTGTAATATGATTTTATCATACCGCTGGCTCATTATCATCATCCGTATTTCAAAAGTATCGCAGGAAATCATTTGTAATAGATCACCAGCACTGCCTTTATTGTACCCGCCGTATCGTTCCTGTAAAGGAGTGATCGTTCCGATGATTAGGAAGACGCTGAAAACGGCATTTCCCTACACCATTCCCATATTCGCCAGGTTCTGGTTTCTGGGTCTTGCCTACGGCATTTATATGAATGTATCGGGATTCAGTTTTATCTATCCCTGCCTGATGAGCCTGCTGGTATACGGCGGCTCCCTCTGCTACATGCTGCTGATCCAGCTTGTGTTTTAGTGCCTGGAACAAAGGCCCGACCGGCCGTTTTTCGCCATATAAGAAAAAAGCCCCAGAAGAGTCCTCGCTGACTCCCCTGGGGTTCCTGATTACAGTCGCATGCCGCCGTCCACCTGAAGCAGCGTACCTGTCACATAGCTGGCAAGATCGGACGCCAGGAAAAGCGCAGCATTCGCGATCTCCTGAGGCTCACCCAGCCGGCCCAGCATGGTCTGGGATTCGAACTGTTTCAGCAGATGCTCCGGGACTGTCTTAAGCATGTTCGTATATGTATAGCCCGGAGCCAGCGCGTTGACCCGCACATTGCCGCCGCCGAAGGAAAATTCCTTCGCCCATGTCTTGGCCATGCCAACGACCGCTGCCTTGGAGGCCACGTAATTTGCCTGGCCCACATTGCCGTAGGCTGCAACGACGCTGGAGATGTTCACGATGGATCCGCCGCCGTTCTTCTGCATGTGGGGACCCAGGATCCTTGTCATATTCCAGGTTCCTTTGATATTGACATCAATGACCTGGTCGAACTGCTCCTCTGTCATTTTCTTCGTCAGCGCGTCCCGGGTGATTCCCGCGCAGTTTATCAGCACGTCGATCTTTCCATATTTATCGATCAGCTGGTTCAGCAGCGTCTCGCAGTCCTCCGTTTTGGAGACATCCAGAGAATAATAATCCGTACCCTCCGGGACCTCCGCCTGCTCCGGCAGATCCAGACCGATCACCTTCGCTCCTTCTTTTATAAATGTTTCGCAGATCTTAGCGCCGATCCCTCCGGCTGCTCCCGTCACAGCCGCGGCTTTGTTCTCTAATAACATAGCAATTCCTCCTGTCTCACTTACTAAAGACAGTTTACCAAATGCCCTGTTTTTCTCCAGTGACGAACCGGTCAGCCCCGAGGAAATTTACCCCCGCCCTTTCCATCCAAAGGACGTGCCTGCCAGCGGGATCACGTTGACCACCGGCTCTTCGTAAGGATGGATCGCAAGTATCGCACCCATGGTCTTATCCAGGCTGTCCCCGCGGATGGTCACTTCCACCTTCAGTTCCTCTTCATCACTGAGAACGCCGGTTTCCCCGTCGTAGGGATGAGTCCCCTCCAAAGGGCGCCATGTTCCCCGCACCCGGGAATAGGATAGACAGCTGTCGTAATTGCCGATGTGTCCGGCGTCGACAGACTGAAGCGCCCTCTGAAGGGCCGGGAAATGGGTTTCCGGAATGAATATCTCGAGTTTATAATATGTATTGGTATCTTCCACAGTTTCCTCCCGATTGTCCTATTTCTTATCAGCTGTCGCTCTTCAAAAATCCAGCGATTATAATAACCATCGCTGCAGGGATCATCAGCATCCCGAGTATCGATGCCGCACCCCGGCACATTACAAGCATCAGACATCCTGCAGCCGCAACGGCAATGCCTGCGAGAATAGATAATGTCTTTCTCAGCCCTCCGCGCGTTTTTCCAATATTCTCTTTTGCTGCCTGTTCTTCTTCAACGGTATCAAAAGCCACTTTAGACCCACAGTATGGGCAGAAAACGAAAAGCCTTTCACCTTTTACTTCCAGACTTCCAAGATCTGCCCCACACTCAGGGCAGCGTAAATTTCTGATTTTCATAGAATCTCCAGCCAGTATCCGTAAACAACTTACGCCATAATTGTATCACATTTCCTTCAGCCTACGGACAGCTTCTTTCAGTGTACTTCTCGAAACAGCAAAATTAATGCGGACAAATCCATCCCCCTGTATTCCGAAGTTCGCTCCATTGTCCAGAGAGATCCCTGCCTGTTCCAGAAAGAATCGTTCCATATCCGCGGCATCGATTCCCATTCCGCGGCAGTCTGTCCACATCAAAAAACCAGCTTCCGGACACACAGGCTTCATGGGGAACAAAGACTCAGCCAGCTCTCTCATCAGCAAATCACGATTCCCTTTCAGATATTCCGTCAGCTCTGCGAGCCATACCTCCGCTTCCCGGCTCAGCGCAGCCGTTACCCCTGCTACGCTGAAGGCGTTCATCACGTAATCAAAATCAAAGGGACGGAGGAACTCCTTCCACTTCCGGCGGAGATCCGGATCAGCAATCAATGTTATGGCATGCGTCAGTCCCATGATATTGAATCCTTTGCTGAGGCTGAAAACAAGAATCGATCGGCGCCGCGCATTTTCTGATACAGCAAGAATCGGAATATGCTGATGATTGTCGTATGTTATAAGAGAATGCACCTCATCAGACAGGATCAAAACATCATATTTCTCACACAGATCCGTCAGTTTCCTGAGTTTTTCTTTACTGAAGACCCTGCCGCTGGGATTCTGCGGGTTGACGAGTATGAATATTGATGGGTTTTCTTCCTTCAGCTTTCGTTCAAAATCCTCAAAATCCAGTTCGTAACGCCCTTCCGTCAGTTTCATCGGATTCTCGATCAGTCTGCAGCCGCTCCCTTCAATGACCGTTCTCAGCGGGTTAAAATACGGAGACTGCATAATAATGCCATCCCCTTCAGAAGCAAATGCCGTCAGGAGCAGGCGAATCGTCGGCAGTGTTCCCGGCAGACCGACAATCCAGTCTTTGCTTACATTCATTCCGTATCTGCGGCTGTAATAATCTCTGATCCCATTATAATAACTTTCAGGAGTCATCCTGTAATTATATATTTCTTCCTCCGCAGTCCGCTGCAGCGCACTGCTTATACATGGAGGGCATTTAAAATCCAGATCCGCAGTTCCCATGCCGATAACTGCCCGTGTCTCCGTGCACTCCTCCGGCTGGATCCATCTGCGGGAACCTGTCCCGCGCAGATCCGGCGTTATGTCAAAATTGTACTTCTGCATTGTAAGCCACTCTTACTTT
The DNA here is from genome assembly GCA_900315125.1 of uncultured Eubacteriales bacterium. Classification (GTDB taxonomy): domain Bacteria; phylum Bacillota; class Clostridia; order Peptostreptococcales; family Anaerovoracaceae; genus Aminicella. Next base: position 10,405 of record OMXT01000048.1, on the reverse strand, counting down.
CTTTTCCTTATTCGCACTCATGATTCCCAGCGCTGTGACTGATGTCAGCAATCCGACCACAGAGAGGATCGACGGCATTTCACCGAAGAACAGCAACCGAACAGCATTGCAGCCACAGGCTCGCATGCAGCCAGTATCGCTGCCTTCCCGGCCTCCATATGATTCAATGCTATATTATAAACCAGATAAGGCAGAGCGCCGGTAATCACAGCATGTATGAGCAGAAACGCGCTGTCTCCCGGGGAGGATACGGCATAGTCCAGAACCACATTCCAGTTTGCAAAAGGCGCAGTCGCCACTGCGGTTGTCAGTATGCTGTAAAATGTGATCGTTATGCTTTGGTACCCTCTGCCAATAGCGATCTTCGTAAATATACTCGTCATAGAGAAAGACACACCGGAAAGCACGCCGAAAATCACACCTGTGAGAGATACAGACTGCAGGCCGGTTTCCAGCACCTGGCTGACGAGCAGTGCTCCCGCAAAGGCAAGCAGCATGCATAACACTTTCTTTCCTGTGATTTTCTCTTTAAATAATACCGCCGAAAACACGACAACGAACGCTGGAGCCAGACTCAGCATCACTCCTGTAAATGCCATGGAAACAGCATTCACCGATATGTTAAAGCATATATTCGTCAGCGTCATGCCCAGGAATCCGCCCCCTGCCAGAATTAACAGATCCGAAGCCCGATGGATCTTCAGCAGGTTCCGGTCGATGCAGCATATCACGATCAGCAGCAGGATTGCCGCAAGGATAGTCCTTGTGGAAAGTACTGCCATGTTGTTAAATCCTGCTCCATAAAGTTTCCTGACAAAAACGCCGACAGAGCCAAAACAGATTCCTGTTATGATTGGTAAAATAAACACTAGATTTTTCATACACTCGTTCTCCTTTCATTCCGGGTCTATTATTCCAGAAATCAGGTTGAATTCCTTGTGAAAAACCATCGAATCATGGTAAAATATCGCCAGAATATCATTATTCTATTGATATTTTTCGAAAATTATAGGATTTTAGAATCATGGACAATAACATTAACAGCGAAATATTTCCTTCATTGCCTTCTGTCACGCAAGCTATGGATTCCGCAGCAGGTCAGCCATCGGAAGAATCCCCATGGGCACGTCTGCCGGAAACGGAACGCAGCTATGGTACTGCGTCTTTCCCTCTGCATTTCTTTACCGACCGCGGACAGCAGATCAGTGACGGCCGTCTGGACTGGCACTGGCACCGCGAACTGGAATTTCTGAAGATAACCGCCGGAGCCGTCACCTGCCATGCCGGTCCGGATCCGATCATGCTCCGGCAGGGAGATCTGCTGTTTCTTAATTCCAATGCCGTACATCGTTACGACTATTCCTGGGATTCTGTCATGGAAATCGCCGCTTTCGCACCGGAGTTCATTGCTCCCGGCAGCAGCCGTATCTACAGTCAGGCTGTACTTCCCTTCACCCGCTCTGATCTCCGCTACATACACATTTCCACCGGATCCGCTTCGAGCGCAGGGCTGAGCCATGACTTTGATCAGCTGCTGAAATCCCGCAGCTGCACTGAATATACTGAACTGGAACTCCACATCAGGCTCTGCGCATTATGGAAAAGATTCCTGGAATCCTATGCAGATCAGTTTCAGCTTTCTTCCAGCAGCAGTGATACATACGCCTGGGACCGGCTTCAGAATATGATCACTCACATCCACAGACATTACAGCGAAAACCTCCGTCTGTCAGACATTGCAGCCTCTGCCGGCATCAGTAAGAGCGAAGCCCTGCGGTGTTTTCGATCCATGATCCAGACAACGCCGATGAGCTACACAAATGATTACAGGATCCGCCGTGCCTGCCACCGGCTGAAAACCAGCACGGATACTATCACTGCAATTGCCATGGAAACGGGATTCAGCGATGCGGGGTATTTCTGCAAGGTTTTTCGAAAATACACCGGCATGTCACCGAAAGAATACCGGAAACAGCCGCGGGATGATGCTCCTGATTAACACGCGAAAGGCCCTGCGATGCATACAGGGCCTTTCTGAATATTTTGGGTTATTGTCTGGATTTCGACAGAATCAATACATAGCGCTGCCGCCGTTAGGAGAGATGACCTGTCCTGTCAGGTACGGAGCGTTTACGATATATGCCATCGCCTGGGCGATGTCCTTCGGCTCGCCCAGCATCTGCATGGGGATGCCGAGACGGAACTGCTCTACAATGTCTTCCGGCAGACCGGCAACCATGTCTGTTTTGATCAGGCCCGGGGCGATGCAGTTTACGCGGATATGTCTGGCGGCATTTTCCCTTGCGATCGCTCTGGAGAAACCGATCAGTCCGGCCTTTGCCGCACTGTAGTCCGCCTGTGTGTCCTGACCGTAGAGTCCGCAGATGGAAGACATGCTGATGATGCAGCCTGCATTTACCTTCTGCATATACGGGAGCACCAGATGGGTCATGTGCATGCTGCCCAGGAGTTCAATGCCAATCAGCTGCTGATAATGAGCCGGATCCATCGCCTCGAACGTCTGGTTGCTCTGGATGCCCGCGTTGTTGATGAGTACTGCGATCTTATCGCCAAAGGCATCTACGCCTGCCTGCACCATAGCTTTGCATGTGTCGTAATCCGCCACATCGCCTTTAAACGTAATAGCCTTGACTCCGTATTCCTTCTCGAGTTTCTCCGCCAGCGCTTCTGCCTTGGCGCGGCTGCCTTCGGATACGTGATTGATGAGAACGTTGTACCCTTCGCTCGCCAGTTCCTCTGACATGGCAGCGCCCAGTCCTCTTGCTCCGCCGGTTACGATAGCAAATCCTTCGATCTTATTCAGTTCAAACATGTCTGCAGTCTCCTTTCTTACCTTCCGACTTTTCAGCTCATGAATACTTTCTGCATATCGAGATCTCTCATTCTTCAGAAATTACTTAACAAACAGTATCGCATTTCTCATTTGTCTGTAGTATACTACGTACTGGTGCGAAGTAAATAACCAAAAATCAAATATTATAGGATACCAGATGATCACAATATACTTAAACAAAGACTCTTCTAAACCTCTTTACATGCAGATTTATGAGAGGATACGAGAAGATATTATTGACAGAAAACTAAAGCCCGGGACTCTGCTCCCCTCCAAGCGTGAACTGGCCAGCCACCTCAACGTCAGCGTCAAGACCGTGGAGAACGCCTACTACCAGCTGCTGATCGAGGGCTATGTCTACGCCCGGGAACGGAGCGGAACCTATGTAGCAAGACTGGATCATTACCGCCGGGAAAAACATCCCCGGAAAGAGTATATTCCTCCCGTCCCGCCGGAAACCTGTGACATTGACCTGAAATCCAACACCAATCCCGTCTTTCCCATGAATACATTCCGAAAGACTATAAAGCACGTCGTGGACGATGACCAGGGGAAGCTCCTGGAGACCGCGCCCTTCAACGGGATGCCGGAGATCCGCCGGGCGATCGCGGATCACCTGCAGGATTTCCGGAACATGGACATTTCCCCGGATCAGATCATTACCGGCTGCGGAACAGAGTACCTGTACAGCCGGCTGATCCAGCTGTGGGTCCCCGTACCTATGCCATAGAGGATCCCTCCAGCACCCATGTGCGCCGGATCTATCAGAACCACCATGTGCATTATATTCCTGTGCCCGTCGACGAATCCGGCGTCCGGACGGACCTGCTGGCCGAATCAAATGCTGATATTGTTCACGTCACGCCTGCCCAGCACTTTCCCCTGGGATTTTCCATGCCTGTCCAGCGCAGGCTGGAACTGCTGGAATGGGTGCATCAGGGGCAGGGCCGCTACATCATTGAGGACGATTATAATTCCGAATTCCGCTATCACGGAAACCAGATCCCTCCAATCAGCAGCATCGATATCACAGACAAAGTGATCTACCTGAATACTTTTTCCAAGACCATCGCTCCCTCCCTGCGGCTGAGTTACATGATCCTGCCCCGGGAGCTGATGGACCGTTATGTGGAGACCATGAGTTTCTATTCCAGCACCGTGTCCAACCTGCAGCAGCTCACCACAGCCCATTACCTGGAAGCAGGATACTTTGACCGCTATAACAATCGGATGAAAAAATACTTCGTCTCCCAGAGAAAAATGATGATGCGAACTGTCCGGGAACAGCTGCCTGCCGATCGCTTTCGTCTGCGATTCTTCCCGGCGGGCACCCACATGCTCCTTGAGATCCAGACGGACATGCCCGATACGGAGCTTCTCGGTAAATTAAAAGAGGCCGGCATCCTGGCGTCCTTTGTTTCCCAGTACTGCGAAATACCGGACCCGCGGTATGACCACCTGATGATCCTCAACTATTCCACCATAACAGAAGCGAAACTGATCCGCTTCCTTACCGTGCTGCGGAAACTTGTACTAGACGCCTGACAAAAGAACACATGCCCAGCCATGCTAATATTTGCTTGATATTATTCAACTTTGCCGTTAAACTCGACTATGGAAAATCAAACGAATAAAGGAGTCTGGAATGAACGTCATAAAAGAAAAAGCACCCGGTATTATTGTCTGCCTGTTAATATCCATCCCCTGCTGGCTGCTGGGGAAACTTGTTCCCATGGTAGGCGGACCGGTATTTTCGATCCTTGCGGGCATGATCATCGCCCTGTTCTGGAAAGAGAAAGGCAAGGCGTCTTCCGGCATTTCTTTTACATCTAAATACATCCTTCAGACAGCGGTGGTGCTGCTGGGATTCGGTATGAACCTGAATGTGATCCTTGCCACAGGCATGCAGTCCCTGCCCATCATTGTATGCACCATTTCCACATCGCTGATCCTCGCTTACGTCCTTCACAAAGCCCTGACTGTGCATGGGAACACAGCGATCCTCGTGGGCGTCGGATCCTCGATCTGCGGCGGCTCCGCCATTGCCGCAACTGCTCCCGTTGTGGAAGCCAGCGATGAGGAAGTCGCCCAGGCTATTTCCGTCATATTCTTTTATAACGTGATCGCAGCGCTGATATTCCCCGTTTTCGGCCATGCCATCGGCATGGATACTACTACGGGAGAGGCGTTTGGTATCTTCGCCGGTACAGCGGTCAATGACACATCATCCGTCACCGCAGCAGCTTCCACATGGGACAGCATGTTCCATCTGGGCACCCAGACTTTGGACAAAGCCGTAACCGTCAAGCTGACCCGGACCCTTGCCATCATCCCGATCACCCTCGTCCTCGCGCTGCACCGGGCCCATAAGAAAAAGACGGACAGCTCCAACGGAGGCGAATCCATCAATAATACATTCAGTTTGCGGCGGGCATTTCCGATGTTTATTCTTTACTTTATCCTCGCTGCCGTTCTTACGACAGTACTGATCGGCATCGGCGTACCTGCCCAGGTGTTCAGTCCGCTGAAAGAACTCAGCAAGTTCTTCATCATCATGGCCATGGCCGCCATAGGACTTGGAAGCAATATCGTCAAGCTCATAAAAACAGGCGGCAAGCCTCTTCTCATCGGCGCCGTCTGCTGGGTCGGCATCGCGGGCGTCAGCCTGGTCATGCAGCGGGTCATGGGGATCTGGTAGCAAATTCCATCATTGGATTATGGGCACAAAGAAGGATCATGCGATGGACACTCTTGAATTATACGGAAAAGAAAAAATAAGCAGGATACTGCTTAAGCTTGCGCCCCCGGTGATGCTGGCGCAGCTGATCCAGGCACTCTACAACATCATAGACAGCCTGTTCGTAGGCAGATTCTCAGACAGCGGCCTGACGGCCCTTTCTATCATATATCCCCTTCAGCTGCTCATGATCGCCCTCGCGGTGGGGACCGGCGTCGGAATCAACACGGTCATGGCTGCGAAGCTGGGCGAGGGCAGTGAAAAAGAAGCAAATGAGTACGCCGGCGTCGGGACGCCTCTGGCAGCGGTACTCTGGATCCTGTTTGCCGCTGTTTCCTGGTTTCTGATGCCTCTCTACGCAAGGATTTCCACTTCATCGGACGCGGTGATCCAGGATGTTGTTACGTATGGACGGATTGTCTGCGTGTTCAGTTTCGGCTTATTTTTCGAAAGCATATGGACCAAGGTTCTGCAGGCAGAAGGTGACATGAAAACGCCCATGGCAGCGCAAATCTCCGGCGCAGCCGTGAATATTGTCCTGGACCCGCTGCTCATCTTCGGGCTGCTGGGCTTTCCCCGGATCGGCATCGCCGGCGCAGCCGCCGCCACTGTCGCAGGTCAGACCGTTGCCGCGCTGATCGTAATGAAGAAGGGATTCCGTCCTTCTCCCGGAAGAGCAGTATATCCCGGTCACATCGCGAAGATCTACCGTCTGGGGATACCCAATATCCTGATGCAGTCAGCCTATACATTTTACATTCTTGGTCTGAACCTGATCCTCGCTGGATTCAGCGATGAGGCGGTTACGGCGCTGGGGCTTTATTACAAGTGGCAGACATTCTTCTTTATTCCCCTCGGGGCCATGCAGACCTGTATCGTGCCTGTAGTCAGCTTCAACTATGCTGCCAGAAACATCGACCGCTGCAGGCAGACCATGAAAGCTTCCATCGGCTTCGGACTCGCGCTGATGGCAGTGGGATCACTGTGCTTTATTCTCATTCCGCGGCAGCTGCTGCGTGCGTTTACTGCGGACGCCCTTGTCATTGCCATCGGCTGTGTCGGCTTCCGGTTTATAGGGAGCAGTTTCCTGCCCATGGTTACGTCTCTGATTTTTCCGGTATTTTTCCAGGCAGTAGGATCCAGTCTGAAAAGTTCGGCGCTGACCGTGCTCCGCACCGTCGTGCTGTTTGTCCCGCTGGGCTTTTTGTTCTCCCGCTTTGGGCTGAACTGGTTCTGGCTGACATTCCCGGTCACAGAGGTGATCACAAGCGCAGTCGGCTTTGTTTTCTATCACCGCTTCCTGGAGGCGGACTACGTCAGGAATAAGAAATCCGAGCTTCCCGACCTCGGCGCTGCCCCTGCCCTTCAGCCTTCCAGGCCGGGAGTCATTATCACCATAGCGCGGCAGCACGGTTCCGCAGGCAAGCAGATCGGCAAACTGGCAGCGCAGCGGCTGCATATCCCGTTCTATTACAAAGAAATGATTGCCCTTGCTGCCCACGAAAGCGGACTGGACGCGGAATTTATTTCGGACATCCATAAGAATTCCCCCGATGTACTCCGCGACCTGTACCTGAGCACCGGCGCCGTCCGTTATGCCATGGATGCACAGAGGGAGATCATCCGTAAAATCGCGGATAACGGCAGCTGCGTGATCGTCGGCAGAGCCGCAGACTATGTCCTCCGCGATTATGATAATGTGGTCCGCGTGTTTATCCATGCGCCGAAAGATTACCGTATCCGCAGGCTTATGGAGATCTACGGCGATTCGACAGGAGAAGCAAAACAGAATATCCGCCGTTCTGACAAAGCCAGAAGTACGTATTATCACTACATTTCCGGCAAACGCTGGGGTGACGGGAAAAATTATCAGCTTGTGCTGGATTCTTCCGTCGGCATTGACCAGGCGGTGGATATGATCGTAAATTATGTCAAAAAACACTGTTAGCGGCCGCTGGATCATTAGTCCAGGCAGCCGCCGGCAGCGTTCTGGTATATTACTTATAGGAAACTTACTTAAACTGTCTTATCCTCTTCATCAAACGTATTGTATCTTCTACCGTGGAAGCACCAGATCGCAGCTGCGAATCCGACGACGCAGAATACTGCAAGCAGTATGAACGCGAATACTACATTGAATGCGATGATCGATGCTGTGAACAGTCCGAATGCCGCGCAGCAGAGGCGGGATGAGAATACGATCGCGCCGTTGGCCGTAGTTCTGAGGAGCGTCGGGAAGCATTCCTGCATCCATACTTTCAGGATGCTCTCGAAAGCAAATGCCGCGCCGCAGCAGTACAGGAGCTGTGTCAGGATAAATGTCACTGTGGAGAATCCGAATACAGGGAACATCAGGAATCCGGCGAGGTACAGCGCTGCGCCCATGTAGAACAGCGGCATGCGCTTCTCCGTATCAACGAACTTCATGAAGACGATATCCAGTACCGCACGAGCCGGGTAAACCAGCATGCAGATCAGCGAGGAGACCCATACTTCCATGTGGATCACGTTCATGGAGACCCATGTGGAGAACTGTCCCAGAGTGTTCGCCGGAACATTGGTCCCGATGTAGAAGATGATCAGGGCAATAAAGGGAACTGCATATTCACGGTTCTTAAAGAGCTCGGCAACGCCTCCCGTCTTTTCTTCCTGGACTCTGCCCGCAAGCCGGTCTTCTCTGGACTTGAGCCAGATCTCAGATTCAGGGATCGTCATTCGCAGGATCAGCACGACGATACCCACAACGCCCAGGGCCGCGTACATGATCTGTCCCGAAACCCGTGCGCTGTCGCCGATCGTGGAGCTCACCAGGACGCCGGTTCCGTATGCCGCCAGGATGCCGACGACCCAGAGGATATCAGAGAACCCGAGCATTTTACCGCGTTTCCCGTCCGGAGCGGCCTCCGCAATCGTAGCGAGAGATACCGGCAAATCTGCGCCGACGCCGCATCCAATAAGAATTTGTCCCAGAAGAAGGAGCGGGAAGGCTGTACTGAATACGACGAGGAACGCGCCGACAATGATAAACATCATTGTCACAGCGAATACCTTTTTCCTGCCGTAGATATCCCCCAGCCTGCCGCCGATGATCGACGCGATGGCGATGCACAGCGTCAGAGAGGATTCCAGAGCTCCGAACTGCATGTTGCTCAAAGCATGTTCCGTTCCTGCGAAAGCCTTCTGGTAAATAGCCAGAGCTGTTCCGGATGTGATGATCCCGCAGGAATCGATGTAGGAAGCCATTCCGCTGACGACCGCAACGTACCACGGATTGGGTTGTTTCTTTACGAGTGTGTTAGCACCAGACATGATCTTTCTCCTCTCTTATCCCAGATAATCCTTGCGATAATCCACCTTGAAGTACTCTGCCAGCTCCACGAGATTCTCATCTGTTATCGTGTTTACCTGCGGCAGTCCGGCTGTCAGCATGTAGATCTGCGCTGCCTTTTCCACGGTCTCGATCAGACCGAATGTCTCATCCAGGCTCTTCCCTGCTCCGTAGATGCCGTGCATCGCCCAAACGACGAGCCGGTGGTCATTCATTTTCGCAGCCGTCGCCTCACCGATGGAATTGGTTCCGCAGAGCATCCAAGGAAGGACGCCCAGGCCTTCCGGGAACACGACGATGCATTCTGTGCTCATGGTCCAGAGCGTGTGAGTAAATGATTTGTCATCCAGCGGATGCACATAGGTCATCGCCAGCGTATTGGTCGGGTGAGAATGCATGACCACGCGGTTCTCAGGATCCGCTTTCATCCTGGCAATGTGGCTCATGAGATGGGCCGGAAGCTCACTGGTGAAACGTCCTCCATCCTCATATCCCCAGAGCAGCTCCGCGTCTTTGCCTGACTTGCTGATCCGGAAGAGCCCCAGGTTATTCGCGGGATCTTCCGTGACGTTCTTAAAATACTTACCGGTTCCCGTTACGATGAAATAGCATCCTGCCAGCTCCTCCGCGTCGAATCCCAGCGGGATCGTCCGAATGACGCGGTCCGTATCCAGATATTTCTGCACATCCTGCTCGTCAAGACGGTAGCTGATGTTCCCGCCGTTGCGTTCGTCCCATCCCAGGCGATACATGTTGGCGGTGGTTTTTTCCATTTCTTTAACAAAGGCTGCTTCGTATATATTCTCCATTACATTCTCTCCTTCAGCACTTCTGCTTCATATTCATGAACTTCACTGAGATAATCTTCTTTGACGTCCGCTCTTCTTAAATACTCGTCCCAGATATCACCGAAGGGAGCGCTCTTCAGTTCTTCCTGCCATACCATCAGGTCAGTGAATCGGTTCTGATCCTGCATCTCCCTGAGGGCGTCTGCCGGCTGCAGCAGCGCGTACAGCAGCGCCTTCTGGAAATTCCGGTATCCCGTTACCCAGGCGGATATGCGGTTTATAGATGCGTCGAAATAATCAAGAGCGATATGTACCGAGCCATCCAGCCCGCCGCAGCGTACGATCTCCCTGGCGATCTCTTTTGTTTCATCGTCAAAGAGAACAACGTGGTCGGAATCCCATCTTACCGGACGGGTCACATGCAGAGCGATCTCAGGGAAGAATGTCAGGAGGGCGGGGATCTTGTCGCTGACCACTTCTGTCGGGTGATAATGACCGTTGTCCATGAGAGGAATGCATTTGTCCATATTCGCCGCCGCGTAGGAGAGCGCGAACTCCGCGCTGCCTACGGTGTAAGCTTCCACGCCGATGCCGAACACCTTGGACTCGACACATGGCTTGACCAGGTTGAAATCAAAGGGTTCGCTGAGGATCTGGTCAATGGAGTCTTTGTAGCGTTCTCTCGGTCCCTTGCGGTC